>NZ_JAAGPC010000023.1:0-75397 GCF_017104595.1 Burkholderia sp. Tr-20390
TCGACCTGCTCGACCACCGATAGCTTAAAAGCCAGGCTGTAGTCCCGCTGCGTCCGCTTGATCTCTTGCTCCACTTGGCACCTCTTCGTTTCAGCGAAAAAGTGTCAACCTATTTCAGGACGGGTCACGTGCGATAAAAAAAGCGCCGCTAGTGCGGCGCTTTTTCTTTGAGCGGTTGGTGCTTATTGCGACTCGGTGTCGGCGGCGGCCGGCTGAAGTGCGCCGCTCGCTTCCATCTGCGCCTTCACCGCCTCGCCAAGCTGGTACACGGTGAGCGCGTAGAAGAAGCTGCGGTTATAGCGCGTCAGCACATAGAAATTCTTGAGGCCGAGCATGTACTCGGTCGCCCGCCCCGGCGACGGCAGGTCGACCACCGTCACAGGGGTACCGCCTTCGGTCGTGATGTTGACCGTCGGCTCGTTCAGCGTCATGCCCGCGCGCAGCAGTTGCGACAGCGCCCAGTGCGGTTCGGGCTGGCCGTCGGCGGCGGCCTGGGCGATCCCCAGGCTGCCCGTATCGGGCGTGATCTGCCAGACCACCGGGCGGTCGGTTTCCCAGCCGTGCTGCTTCAGGTAATTCGCGACGCTGCCGATCGCATCGACAGGACTGCTGCGCAGGTCGACATGGCCCGTGCCGTCGAAGTCGACCGCATATTCGCGGATGCTGCTCGGCAGGAACTGCGGAATCCCGATCGCGCCCGTATACGAGCCGAGCACGGTGGTCGGGTCCAGCTGGTTGTCGCGCGTCCAGACCAGGAAGTCCTCGAGGTTCTTGCGGAACGTCGCCTGACGGCTGTCGCGATTCGGCGTGTCCGGATAGTCGAACGTGAGCGTCGTCAGCGCGTCGAGCACGCGGAAATTGCCCATGTAGCGGCCGTAGATCGTCTCGACGCCGATGATGCCGACGATCACCTCGGGCGGCACGCCGAATTGCTCGGACGCGCGCTGCAGCGTTGCCTGGTTCGCCTTCCAGAATTTCACGCCCGCGTTGATGCGGATCGGCTCGATGAAGCGCGAGCGATAGACGCGCCAGTTCTTGACCGTCGGCGACGGGGCCGGCTTCACGAGCTTGACGGCCGTCGCCGAATAGCTGATGCGCGAGAACAGCGCATGCAGGCTCGCGGAGTCGAAGCCGTTGCGGCTGACCATCTCGTCGATGAACGCATCGACCTTCGCGTTGTTCGCGTAACGCTGCGGAACAATTTCCTCTTCGAAGGTCTGGCCTTGCGGCGTCGGCTGCTGCGGTTGGGCCTGTGCGACGAGCTTGCCCGTGGACTTCGCGGGTTGCGTCTGCGCGCCGGCAGGCGCGGTGCCGAGGGCCGCGACCACAGCGGCCGCAACGAGCGGCACGCGAGCACGGAACAGCGCGGAGAGAAGGGCGGCAGGCTTGCTGGAATTCATGTCGAAGCGGGCGGACAAGGCGATTGGGTTCGGCGCAGTATACCCGACGGATCCGGCGCGCCGGGGCGTCGCGGGCCCCCGTTGTGGTAAGTTAGCGGCGAATTCGCGGCAGACGATGGACATCATTGATGGAGACCTGCGGCGCACCGTGCGCCGCGAATGACAGCTTATGGCAACCGCTTTCTATACGCACCCCGACTGCATGCTGCACGAGATGGGGGAATGGCATCCGGAATGCCCGGCCCGCCTGTCGGCGATCCAGGACCAACTGATCGCGAGCCGCATCGACGACCTGATCGTGCACGAAACCGCGCCGTTCGCGAGCGAGGTGGCGCTGGGCCGGGTGCATACGCAGGCGCACATCGACTACATCCGGAGCATGACGCCGGTTGACGGCTACGTCGAGATCGATCCCGATACGCTGATGAACCGCGATACGTGGCGTGCGGCGCTGCGCGCGGCCGGTGCCGCGATCGCGGCGACCGACGCGGTGATCGGGGGCCGCTATGCGAATGCGTTCTGCGGCGTGCGCCCGCCTGGCCACCATGCGGAGCCCGCGCGTGCGATGGGTTTCTGCTTCTTCAACAACGTCGCGATCGCCGCGCGGCACGCGCTCGACGTACACGGTCTGGAGCGCGTGGCGATCATCGATTTCGACGTGCATCACGGCAACGGCACCGAGGCCGCATTCGCGAATGACGAGCGCGTGCTGATGTGCAGCTTCTTCCAGCATCCGTTGTACCCGTTCTCGGGCGCCGATCACCAGGCGCCGAACATGGTCAACCTGCCGATGCCCGCGCGCAGCAACGGGATGGCGATCCGCGAGGCCGTCGACATGTTCTGGCTGCCGCGCCTCGATGCGTTCAAGCCGCAGATGCTGTTCGTGTCGGCGGGTTTCGATGCGCATCGCGAGGACGATATCGGCAACCTCGGCCTCGTCGAAGCCGACTTCGAATGGCTGACCGCGCAGATCGTCGACGTGGCGCGCCGGCATGCGCAGGGCCGCATCGTGAGCTGCCTCGAAGGCGGCTACAACCTGTCCGCGCTCGGGCGCAGCGTCGTCGCACACCTGCGCGTGCTGGCCGGGATCTGATTACCGATTGAGCGGCCGGGCCGGGCGCGCTCAGCGCGCCGGCACGCGTGCGTGAATCCACGCGATCAGCGCGTCGATCACGCGATCGCGTTCGAGATCGTTCATCGTTTCGTGAAAGCCGCCTTCGTATAGCGTCAGCGTGCGATCGGGCGAGCCGACGCGCGCGCCGAACGCCCGGCTGCCGTCGGGCTCGGTCAGCTTGTCCTCGGTCCCGTGATAGACGAGCACCGGAACGCGCAGCCCGCCGCGGCCGCTTTCGATGCGCGCCATCGCGTCGAGAATCTCCGCGCCCGTGCGCGCGGGCACCGCGCCGTGATGCACGAGCGGATCAGCACGATTGGCCGCGACGATGGCCGGATCGCGCGACAGCAGTGCCGCATCGATCCTGATGGCGGGGAAGGTCGGCCAGACGCGGCTGATGACGCGGCTCACCGCGAGCATCCAGCGTGGCACGTCGCGCCCCGGCGCGAGCGCCGGGCTCGACAGCACGAGGCCCGTCAACGCGTGGCCGCGCGTCGGCGCGCGTTCGATCGCGTACAGCGCCGCGACCGCGCCGCCCATGCTGTGTCCCATCAGGAACAGCGGCGAATTGCCGCGCGCGGCTTCGGCGACCAGTGCATCCGCATCGTTCAGGTAGCCGTCGAAGCGCTCGACCCACGCGCGCTTGCCGGGTGACTGGCCGTGCCCGCGCAGGTCGATCGCGAGCACGTCGATGCCGGCCGCATTCAGCCGGCCGGCGAGCGCGGCATAGCGCCCCGCGTGTTCGGCAAGACCGTGAACGAGCGCGATGGTCGCGCGCGGCGGCGTGGAGCCGTTGCCGGTGGCCCACCGGTACGACGCCAGTTCGAGCCCGTCCGCGGTACGCAGCCGGCCCATGATCGGCGCGGGCGACGACGAAGGCGCCGGTCCGGCGGTGGCAGGTGCGGCGGCCGGCGTAGTGGTAGCGGTCATCTGGCGTGTCCCCTGTCGGTTGGCATGTGTGTTCCGGATCATAGTCGCGGCACCGTCGCGGCGCGCCAGCGGTGCTCCTCTAATTTCGTGCGGTTATGAAAAGATCGAAATCGATTATTAAGGGGAATGAGGGGTTTGCGGTAAAATCGACGGTTATTCCAGATGCATCGGCGGCCGACTGGCGGGCCAACTCGCCAGCCGGGCCGCCGTTTTGTTTACATGATCGAATTACGCAATCTTTCGCAGCGATTTCCCGGGCCGGGCGGCTGGGTCGAGGCGCTGCGCAACATCAACCTGACGATTCCGCAGGGTGAGGTGTTCGGCATCATCGGCCGAAGCGGCGCCGGCAAGAGCACGCTCGTGCGCACCATCAACCTGCTCACGCGGCCGACCGAAGGCAATGTCGTCGTCGGCGGGCGCGATCTCACGCTGCTGCCGGCCGGCGCGCTGCGCGAGGCGCGCCGCGAGATCGGCATGATCTTCCAGCACTTCAACCTGCTGTCGTCGCGCACGGTGTTCGACAACGTCGCGCTGCCGCTCGAACTGGCCGGTGCAAGCCGTGCCGAGATCGAGGCCGCCGTGCTGCCGCTGCTCGACCTCGTCGGGTTGTCCGCGCAGAAGGATCGCTATCCGTCGCAGATCAGCGGCGGGCAGAAGCAGCGCGTCGGCATCGCCCGCGCGCTCGCGAGCCGGCCGAAGGTACTGCTGTCGGACGAAGCGACGTCCGCGCTCGATCCCGAGACCACGCGTTCGATTCTCGACCTGCTGAAGCGCATCAATCGTGAGCTTGGCCTGACGATCGTGCTGATTACGCACCAGATGGAAGTGATCAAGCAGGTGTGCGATCGCGTCGCCGTGCTCGATGCGGGGCGCGTGGTCGAGGAAGGCCGCGTGATCGACGTGTTCCTGCAGCCGCATCACGAAGTGACGCGCGCGCTGATCGGCGACGTGATCGCGCAGGAATTGCCGCCCGCGCTGAAGGTGCGCGTGGCCGAGCGGCTGAAGACGGGCAGCGGGCATTTGCTGCGGCTCGCGTTCACGGGCTCGGGTGTCGACCAGCCGATCCTGTCCGAAACGATCCGCCGGTACGAACTCGATTTCAACATCCTGCACGGCCAGATCGACGAGATCCAGGGGCAGGCCTTCGGTTCGCTCGCGGTGCTCGCGGGCGGCGAGCCGGGCAAGGTCGGGCAGGCGCTCGCGTTCCTGCGCGAGCAAGGTGTGGTGGTAGAGGAGCTTTCGTATGTTGAGTGAGATGTTCGATATGTTCGTGCAGTCGTTCTGGGAGACGCTGATCATGGTCGGCATCTCCGGAGTGGTCGGCGCGCTCGTCGGCCTGCCGCTCGGCGTGCTGCTCTACCTGACTGATCGCCAGGGCGTGCTGCAGAACCTCGCGGTGAATCGCGTGCTCGGCGGCATCGTGAATGCCGTCCGCTCGACGCCGTTCATCATCCTGCTGGTCGCGGTGATTCCGTTTACGCGGCTCGTCACGGGGTCGTCGATCGGCACGGCCGCGGCGGTCGTGCCGCTGACGCTCGCGGCCGCGCCATTCATCGCGCGTCTGGTCGAGACGGCGTTGCGCGAAGTCGACCGCGGGCTGATCGAGGCTGCGCAATCGATGGGCGCGACCACGTCGCAGATCGTCTTCAAGGTGCTGCTGCCCGAGTCGCTGCCGGGCGTCGTCGCGGGCCTGACGATCACGTTCGTGTCGCTGGTCGGCTATTCGGCGATGGCGGGCGCGATCGGCGGCGGCGGCCTCGGCGATCTCGGGATCCGCTACGGTTACCAGCGCTATCTGCCCGAAGTGATGTGGACGGTGGTCGCGATCCTGATCGTGTTCGTGCAGATCGTGCAGTCGTTCGGCGACTGGCTCGTCCGCCGGCTGAGCCACAAGTAAAACAAGATTGATCCGTTAGGGGACACTCGATGCAACGACGCTTCATGCTGAAATTCGCGGCGGCACTGGGCGCGGCCGCGCTGTTCGCGGGCGCGCACGCGCAGGCCGAAACCATCAAGGTGGGCGTGACGGGCGGGCCGCACGCGCAGATCATGGAAGCGGTGAAGAAGGTCGCGGCGAAGAGCGGCCTCGACATCCGCATCGTCGAATTCTCCGATTACGTGCAGCCGAACGCCGCGCTTGCGTCGGGCGACCTCGATGCGAACAGCTACCAGCACGATCCGTATCTGCAGGCGCAGGTGAAGGACCGCGGCTACAAGCTGGTCAAGGTCGCGGATACCGTCACGTTCCCGATGGGTATCTATTCGAAGCGCGTGAAGTCGCTGGCCGAACTGAAACCGGGCGCGCGGATCGCGGTCCCGAACGATCCGACCAATGGCGGCCGTGCGCTGCTGTTGCTGCAGAAGCAGGGCCTGCTGAAGCTGCGCGCGGACGCGGGGCTGAAGGCGACGGCGCTCGATATCGTCGACAATCCGCGCAAGCTGAAGATCGTCGAACTCGATGCGGCGCAGATTCCGCGCTCGCTCGGCGACGTCGACGCGGCTGCGATCAACACCAACTACGCGATGGAAGCGGGGTTGAAACCGAAACAGGACGCGATCGCGATCGAGGGCCCGAACGGTCCGTACGCGAACATCCTCGCGATCCGCGAGGCGGACCGGAACAAGCCGTGGGTCGCGAAACTGGTCGCGGCCTATCATTCGGCCGAGGTGAAGCAGTTCATCGAAGGCAAGTTCGGCGGCGCGGTCATTGCCGCCTGGTAACAGGCGAAGCACGGGACGCCCGGCGAGATTAGAGTCGATGATCGAAAACCCGGGCTTTGCGTCCGGGTTTTTTCTCTTTTAAAATAGAACGACCGTTCGCTATCATTGGCGCGTCGCCAAGAAGCGGTATCCTCGACAACCACGAAGGTTGGGTCCGCTTGGCCGCGCAGTCATGAGGCCTCGCTATAGAATGGCCTCTGGTCGTATTCGTAACTTTGGAGCGTGTGCATGAAAATCCTGGTGCCAGTGAAAAGAGTGGTCGATTACAACGTGAAGGTCCGCGTGAAGTCGGACAACACGGGTGTCGACATCGCGAACGTGAAGATGTCGATGAACCCGTTCGACGAAATCGCGGTTGAAGAAGCCGTGCGCCTGAAGGAAGCGGGCGTGGCGACCGAAGTGATCGCCGTATCGGTGGGCGTCACGCAAGCGCAGGAAACGCTGCGTACGGCGCTGGCGATCGGCGCGGATCGCGCGATCCTCGTCGAGTCGAACGATAGCGTCGAGCCGCTGGGCGTCGCGAAGATCCTGAAGGCGCTGGTCGACAAGGAGCAGCCGCAACTGGTGATCCTCGGCAAGCAGGCAATCGACGACGATTCGAACCAGACGGGCCAGATGCTGGCCGCGCTGGCAGGCCTGCCGCAAGCGACGTTCGCATCGAAGGTCACGGTGGCCGACGGTAAAGCAACGGTCGCACGCGAAGTCGATGGTGGCGCGGAAACGCTGTCGCTGTCGCTGCCGGCCGTCATCACGACCGACCTGCGCCTGAACGAGCCGCGTTACGTGACGCTGCCGAACATCATGAAGGCGAAGAAGAAGCCGCTGGAAACCGTGAAGCCGGAAGACCTGGGTGTCGACGTCGCGCCGCGTCTGAAGACGCTGAAGGTGGTCGAGCCGCCGAAGCGCGCAGCCGGCGTGAAGGTGCCGGACGTGAAGACGCTGGTCGAGAAGCTGAAGACCGAAGCCAAGGTGCTGTAAGAGGGAGCGGAAAGAAATGACGATTCTGGTGATTGCAGAACACGACAACGCGTCGATCAAGGCCGCGACGTTGAACACGGTGGCGGCGGCGGCGAAGGTCGGCGGCGACATTCACGTGCTGGTCGCGGGCCACAACGCGCAAGGCGCAGCCGACGCGGCAGCGAAGATCGCAGGTGTTGGCAAGGTGTTGCTGGCCGACGCGCCGCAACTCGAAGCGGGCCTCGCGGAAAACGTCGAAGCGACCGCGCTGAACATCGCGAAGGACTACTCGCACATCCTCGCGCCGGCTACCGCCTACGGCAAGAACATCGCGCCGCGTATCGCCGCGAAGCTGGACGTCGCGCAGATCTCGGACATCACGGCAGTCGATTCGGCCGACACGTTCGAGCGCCCGATCTACGCGGGCAACGCGATCGCGACGGTGCAGTCGAGCGATCCGATCAAGGTCATCACGGTGCGTGCAACGGGTTTCGATCCGGTGGCAGCGGAAGGCGGCAGCGCGTCGGTCGAGAAGATCGAAGCGGCAGCCGATGCAGGCAAGTCGCAGTTCGTGAGCCGTGAAGTGACGAAGCTGGACCGTCCGGAACTGACGAGCGCAAGCATCATCGTGTCGGGCGGCCGCGGTCTGGGCAGCGGCGAGAACTACACGAAGGTGCTGGAGCCGCTGGCGGACAAGCTGAGCGCGGCACTGGGCGCCTCGCGCGCGGCCGTCGACGCGGGCTACGTGCCGAACGACTATCAGGTCGGCCAGACCGGCAAGATCGTCGCGCCGCAGCTGTACATCGCGGTCGGCATCTCGGGTGCGATCCAGCATCTGGCCGGCATGAAGGATTCGAAGGTGATCGTCGCGATCAACAAGGATCCGGAAGCGCCGATCTTCAGCGTGGCCGACTACGGCCTCGTCGGTGATCTGTTCGCGCTCGTGCCGGAACTCGTAGCCGAGCTCGGCTAAAGCAGTGTGACGCTTCGGCGGTAAGCACACGAGAAGAGGGGCGCGACGAGCGCCCCTTTTTTTCGCCATCGACAGAAGAGAGAAGAGGGGGCACACCATGAGCTATCACGCCCCCGTCAAGGACGTGCTGTTCGTGCTGAAGGAACTGGCCGGCATCGACGCCGTTGCGCAGTTGCCGGGCTGCGAGGATGCCGGTTACGACACGGCGCAGACCGTGCTAGACGAGTCCGCGAAGTTCTGCGGCGAGGTGCTGGCCCCGCTGAACGCCGAAGGCGACCGCAACCCGAGCGGAAGCTCAGTTCTGATTCCGTCACGCATCCGGTGAAACGAGAAAGGCGCCCCGCGGGCGCCTTTCCTTTTGATGCCTGCCGGCACGCATGGCTGCAGGCAGCCGCGGCTTACGCGTACGCCGGGCGCGTCTGGCCGGCCACGTCCTTCAGGTAACGATGCACCGACAGGTCGTCGGCCTGGATCGCGGGCATCTTGCCCGAGATCAGGTCCGCGAGCAGCTGGCCCGAGCCGCACGACATCGTCCAGCCGAGCGTGCCGTGGCCGGTGTTCAGGAACAGGTTCGACACCGGCGTACGGCCGACGATCGGCGTGCCGTCCGGCGTCATCGGGCGCAGGCCCGTCCAGAACGTTGCCTTCGACGTGTCGCCGCCGCCCGGGAACAGGTCGTTCACGCACATTTCGAGCGTTTCGCGGCGGGCGGCACGCAACTTCTTGTCGAAGCCGACGATTTCCGCCATGCCGCCGACGCGGATGCGCTGGTCGAAACGCGTGATCGCGATCTTGTAGGTCTCGTCGAGCACGGTCGACACGGGCGCGGCCGCTTCGTTGACGATCGGCGCGGTGATCGAATAGCCCTTCAGCGGATAGACGGGGATCTTCATCAGGTTCGAGATGAAGCTCGTCGAGTACGAGCCGAGCGCGACGACGTACGCGTCCGCGCGTACCGTTTCGCTGCCGCACTGCACGCCGGCGATCTTGCCGCCCGCGATCGCGAGCGCATCGATCGGCGTGTTGTAGCGGAACTTCACGCCAAGCGATTCGGCGAGCGCGGCAAGGCGCGTCGTGAACAATTGGCAGTCGCCCGTTTCGTCACCCGGCAGGCGCAGGCCGCCCGTCAGCTTGTGCGAGACGGCGGCAAGCGCCGGCTCGGCTTTCTTCAGGTCGGCCGGCGACAACAGTTCGAACGGCACGTTCGCTTCCTGAAGCACGGCGATGTCCTTCGCCGCGCCGTCGAGTTGCTGCTGCGTGCGGAACAGTTGCAGCGTGCCGCCCGTGCGGCCTTCGTACTGGATGCCGGTATCGGCGCGCAGTGCCTGCAGGCAGTCGCGGCTGTATTCGGCGAGGCGAACCATGCGGCCCTTGTTGACCGCGTAGCGCTCGGCCGTGCAGTTGCGCAGCATCTGATACATCCACTGGAGCTGGAAGCGCGTGCCGTCGAGGCGGATCGCGAGCGGTGCGTGCTTTTCGAACATCCACTTGACGGCCTTCAGCGGCACGCCGGGTGCGGCCCACGGCGCGGCATAGCCGGGGGAGATCTGGCCTGCGTTCGCGAAGCTCGTCTCGAGCGCCGGGCCGGCTTCCCGGTCGATCACCGTGACTTCATGGCCGGCGCGCGCGAGGTAATACGCGCTTGCCACGCCCACCACACCGCTGCCCAGAATGACGACTCGCATAGCTGCTCCAGATGGAAGGGACCAGCTCGAGGCCGGGCGCACCAGCGTCTCCGTGTAACCTCTAGCTGATCTAGTTTTTTGCGCTATGGTATTGTCGAATGTGTAGGTTTTGTTATCGTATTTTTCAGGTTTTCAGCATAAACAAATGAGAACGCAACGTCAGCCCGTACGCTCGCTCGACAAGCTCGACCGACGCATCCTGAAACTGCTCCAGGACGACGGCCGGATGGCGATGAAAGACCTTGCGGAACAGGTTGGACTGACCGTGACGCCGTGTATCGAGCGTGTGCGGCGCATGGAGCGGGACGGCGTGATCACCGGCTATCACGCGCGGGTCGACCCGCACCAGCTGGATGCCGCGCTGCTGGTGTTCGTCGAGATCACGCTCGGCCACAAGGGCGGCAACATGTTCGAGCAGTTCCGCCGGGAAGTGATGAAGATCGACGAGGTGCTCGAGTGCCATCTCGTGTCCGGTGATTTCGACTACCTGATCAAGGCGCGGATCGGCGAAATGGCCGACTACCGGAAGCTGCTCGGCGACATCCTGCTGCAGTTGCCCGGCGCCGTGCAGTCGAAGAGCTATGTCGTGATGGAAGAAATCAAGGAGACACTGACGATCGCGGTGGGTGACTGACGCGCCTGCGGCGGGCCGTCGGGCCCTTTATCCCGCCCTTGGCATGCTGCACCCAATACTGTATAAATATACAGTATTGGGTGCAGGCGAATGGGTGGGCACATGGACGATCGATCCGACAACGAATTTCCGATAGCGCCGCCCGTGCCCCGCAAGGGGCGCGGTGCGGTCGATAACCTGCAGGGGCGATACGAGATCGCGCAGCGCGAAGCGGTCGACGACGGCTGGGCACACGAGTCGGACGATACCGATTTCCCTGCGCCGCTGCGCACGCAGGTCTTCGAGGAGCGTGCGAAGAGTATCCTGACGCACAACCAGTCGCCCGACATTCCATTCAGCGTATCGCTCAATCCGTATCGCGGCTGCGAGCACGGTTGCATCTACTGCTTCGCGCGGCCGACGCACAGTTATCTAGGCCTGTCGCCGGGGCTCGATTTCGAAAGCCGCATCTATGCGAAGGTCAATGCGGCCGAACTGCTCGAGCGCGAGATTTCACGCAAGCGCTACGTGCCGGAGCCGATCGCGCTCGGCGTCAACACCGACGCCTACCAGCCGGTCGAGCGCGACCTGCGCATCACGCGCAGCGTGATCCAGGTGATGCACGATCGCGGGTTGCCTTTCGCCGCGATCACGAAGTCGTCGCTGATCGAGCGTGATCTCGACCTGCTCGCGCCGATGGCCGAACGCGGGCAGGTGATGGCGGCGGTCACGATCACGACACTCGATGCCGATCTCGCGCGCACGCTCGAGCCGCGCGCGGCAACGCCGGCGCGCCGGTTGCGTACGATTCGTGCGCTGAGCGAGGCGGGTGTGCCGGTCGGCGTGAGCATTGCCCCGATGATTCCGTTCGTCACCGAGCCCGACATGGAGCGCGTGCTCGAGGCGTGTGCGGAAGCCGGCGCGACGCATGCGAGCTACATCATCCTGAGGCTGCCGTGGGAAGTCGCGCCGCTGTTCAAGAACTGGCTTGCCGCGCATTTTCCCGATCGCGCGGAGCGCGTGATGAACCGCGTGCGCGACATGCGCGGCGGGAAGGACTACGACTCGGATTTCTCGAAACGGATGAAGGGCGAGGGGATCTGGGCCGACCTGCTGCGACAGCGTTTCCGCCAGGCCGTCAAGCGGCTCGGGTTGAACGAGCGCACGAACGGGATTCTCGATCTGTCGCAGTTTCGCGGTGCGCCGGCCACCGCGGCGCCGCGCGTTGCTGTTCGTTCAGCCGCGACACGGTCGACGCAGTCGCGTGACGACTCGCAATTGAACCTGTTCTGAACGGCGTGCCAAACCGGAGCAGGGCGCCGGTGCGTAGCGGCCGTTACGCTTACTGCGAAATCTGCTTCGCCGCTTCGACCTGCGACTCGAAGTACGTCTGGAACGACAGCGCGAGTGCGGTCATCAGCAGGAACGCACCGATCAGCAGCGAGAAGATCACCACGAAGATCACGGTCCAGCCCGACTTGCTGTGCTTGCCCGTCTCCGCGTTGAATTGCACGTCCCATTTTTCGTCGGGGCGCAGCCCGTAGACGAGTGCGGCGAGGAACGCCGCCAGCAGCGAGATCGCGCCGGGAACGGCAAGCCACCAGCCGAGGCCCGCGCTGCGCTGGGTTGCGGCGAGCAGGAGGAAGCCCGGGATACCGACGATCGTCGCGAGCAGGTGCGCCCAGCCGAACACGTCGCGAAAGCCATACAGGTAGAAGCGGTGCGCGCCGAGCGATCCGAACAGGAACGCGAGGGCGGCGGTGAGCGTCTTGGAGCGAAAGCGGCGGGACGGTGCGGTGCTGCTGGACATGGATGGCGGCGTATTGTCGTTGGCATGGGCGGCCGGCGGGCCGGCGCGGGCGCGCGGCCCGGCACGCATTCTACGACGCCCGGTCGGGCCCGGTCACCCCTGTCCTGCGTCAAGGTGCCGCATAGGTCACGCGGTAGATCGCGCCCGCATAGTCGTCGCTGACGAGCAGCGAGCCGTCCGGCAGCGGCAGTACGTCGGCGGGGCGTCCCCATACCGTGCCGTCGGGTCGAAGCCAGCCGGTGACAAACGGGGTCTGGCGCGCCTGGCTGCCATCCGCCGAAACGACGACGCGCATCACGCGGTAGCCGACCTTCGTGCTGCGATTCCACGAGCCGTGTTCGGCGATGAAGACATTATTGCGATACGAGGCCGGAAACATCGACCCTGTATAGAAGCGCATGCCGAGTGCTGCGACGTGAGCCCCGAGTTTCAATACGGGCGGCACATAGCGGCGGCATACGTCGGCGCTGCCGAATTCGGGGTCGGGCGTGTCGCCGCCATGGCAGTATGGGAAACCGAAGTCGAGGCCGGCACGCGGTGCGCGGTTCAGCTTGTCGTCGGGCACGTCGTCGCCCATCATGTCGCGCCCGTTGTCGGTAAACCAAAGCTCGCCCGAATCGGGGTGCCACGCAAAGCCGACCGTATTGCGTACGCCGCGGGCAACAACCTCATTCCCGCTGCCGTCCGCCTTCATGCGTGCGATGATCGCGTAGCGGCTGCGATCGGCGAGACAGACGTTGCACGGTGCGCCGGTCGGTACATACAGCTTGCCGTCGGGGCCGAACGCGATGAATTTCCAGCCGTGATGGTGTTCGGTCGGCAGCGCGTCGGTGACGACCGCAGGGGCGGGCGGCGTGGCCAGCCGGTCGTCGATGTGATCGAGACGCAGGATGCGTGAGACGGCGGATATATAGAGTGCGCCGCCACGGTAGGCGACGCCGACCGGCATGTCGAGCCCGGACGCCACAACATAGCGCGCGCTGATCCGGCCCTCGTGCATGACGAACGCGTGAACGCGGCCTTCCCGGGTGCCGACATACAGGATGCCGCGCGGCGACCACGCCATTTCGCGCGCGGTCGGTACCGCGTCGGCCAGCACTTCGACGTGGAAGCCGGGCGGCACGACGAGTTCGCCCACCGGCAACGGCGCGGCAAACGCCAGTGCGGACGCGAGGCAGGCAAGGCCGGCGAGCAGCACCGCGAAACGGTGCTGCGCGCGGCGCATCGAGGCGGCGCGAAGGGGCGGCATGACGGTGTGGAACGTCCCGGACACGACGATTGTATGCCCGGCGGACAGGCCGCCTCCGGATTTTTTCCGCGTAAGTGTTTGTTGTACCTCTGGTTTCCGGCTATAATCGTGTGTTTCAGTAGTTTCGAACCCGGTTTTCCCGAAGGACATCATATGGTTATCATCCGTCTGGCTCGTGGCGGCTCGAAGAAGCGCCCGTTCTACAACATCGTTGCTACCGATTCGCGCAACCGTCGTGACGGCCGCTTCATCGAGCGCGTCGGTTTTTACAACCCGGTCGCTACGAAGGGCGAATCGCTGCGTATCGCTCAGGATCGCCTGACGTACTGGCAAGGTGTTGGCGCGCAACTGTCGCCGACCGTCCAGCGTCTCGTGAAGGAAGCGCAAAAGGCGCAACCGGCTGCCTAACATGGCACGGTGTGCCGGTCGTGCCGGCTGTGAGGTGCATTGATGGCGGGTCACGATTCCGGTAATGCAAGGCGCGGGCGTGCGTCGTTTGGCGCATTCGTCCGCAAGCCGGTCGAGCGCGACGCTGTCGCGAACGCCGGTCAGGCTGCCGAGCAGCAGGGCAGTCTCGAAGTGGCGCAAGCCTGGCCCGACGATGCCGTCGAGGTCGGAGCGGTGGTCGACGCCTATGGCCTGAAGGGTTGGGTCAAGGTGGCGACGCATGCCGACGCCGGCCGCGGTGGCGATGCGCTGCTCAAGGCGCGCCACTGGTGGCTGGAACGCGGAGCGGAGCGGCTTTCCGTCCGCATCATGCAGTCGAAGGCGCACAGCGACACCGTCGTTGCGCAACCCGCGGGCGTCAGCGACCGCGATGCCGCGTACGCGATGCGCGGCTTTCGCGTGTTCGTGCGCCGGGAAGATTTCCCGGCATTGGCCGCGGACGAATTCTACTGGGTCGACCTGATCGGTCTCGACGTCGTCAACGAGCAATCGGTGGCACTCGGGAAGGTGAGCGGGATGATCGACAATGGCGTGCATTCGATCATGCGTGTCGAGTATCCGGCGACCGGCAAAGACGGTCAGCCGACCACCGACGAGCGGTTGATTCCGTTCGTCGGCGTATACGTCAAAACGGTGGATCAGGCGGCGCGTCGTATCGTCGTCGACTGGGAAGCCGATTACTGAAATGAACCAGGTTACCGAGAGCGCGGTGCAGTTCGACGTCGTCACGCTCTTTCCCGAGATGTTCCGTGCACTGACCGACTGGGGGATTACCAGCCGGGCCGTCAAGCAAGGGCGCTTCGGGTTGCGCACCTGGAACCCGCGTGATTTCACGACGGACAACTACCGCACGGTCGACGATCGTCCGTACGGCGGTGGTCCGGGCATGGTGATGCTGGCCAGGCCGCTCGAAGCCGCAATCGATGCCGCGAAAGCGGCGCAGGCGGAGCAGGGCATCGCGAGCACGCGTGTCGTGATGATGTCGCCGCAGGGCGCGCCGCTCACGCACGAGCGTGCGGTACGGATGGCGCAGGAACCCGGTGTCGTCGTGCTGTGCGGCCGCTACGAAGCGATCGACCAGCGCTTGCTGGATCGTTGCGTCGACGAGGAAATCAGCCTCGGCGATTTCGTCCTGTCCGGCGGAGAATTGCCGGCGATGGCGATGATGGATGCTGTCGTACGGTTGCTGCCTGGTGTGCTGAACGATTCGCTGTCGGCCGTGCAGGACAGTTTCGCTGACGGCCTGCTCGATTGTCCGCACTACACGCGCCCCGAGGAATACGACGGCGTGCGCGTACCGGACGTGCTGCTCGGCGGGCATCATGCCGAGATCGAGAAGTGGCGGCGCCAGGAAGCATTGAGGAATACGTTGCGGAAGCGGCCGGACCTGATCGTCCGGGCGCGCCGCGAGAAGTTGTTGAGTCGCGCCGACGAGGCGTGGCTCGCGAACCTCGCACGCGAAGCGAAGGACGCCTCCTGAGGCGGCTGCGCGAGCGGGAATTGGCGGTGCCGTACATGCGTGTGCGGCGCCTGATGTGAATCCATCCTCTATCGGGGCCAGGCCTGGAAGCAGGCGGGTACCAACGCCGACACGATGGCATAAGGAGTCAGTAATGAATCTGATCGCAAAACTTGAGCAGGAAGAAATCGAGCGCGCGCTCGCCGGCAAGACGATCCCCGAATTCGCCCCGGGCGATACGGTGATCGTGAACGTGAACGTGGTTGAAGGTAACCGCAAGCGCGTTCAGGCTTACGAAGGCGTCGTGATCGCGATTCGCAACCGTGGTCTGAACTCGAACTTCATCGTCCGCAAGATCTCGTCGGGCGAAGGCGTCGAGCGTACGTTCCAGACGTACTCGCCGCTGCTGGCAAGCATCGTCGTGAAGCGCCGCGGTGATGTGCGTCGTGCGAAGCTGTACTACCTGCGCGAGCGTTCGGGCAAGTCGGCTCGTATCAAGGAAAAGCTGGTGTCGAAGGATCGCGCCGCAGCAGCTTCCCAAGAGTAAGAGCTGTAAGGAAAAAGCACCCAACCGGGTGCTTTTTTCATTCTGGCGCGAGAATATGCTCGATACGACACGAACCCGAGAGCCCCATTGAATCGCCGCCCCATCATCGATCCCGAAGTCCTGCCGGTCGAAGGCACCGGCGCCGGCCTGCCGGCCATCGATTCCCGCCTGATGACGCCGTCCGGCCTGCGCGACCGTTTCGCGCGCACGCTCGAATGGAGCGTCGAGCCCGGCGAGGCGAGGCTGCAGGAGGGCGTCGATCCACGCAGCGCGGCCGTCCTCGTGCCGCTCGTCGTCCGCGAGTCCGGCCTCACCATGCTGCTGACCCAGCGCGCCGACCACCTGAACGACCACGCCGGGCAGATCAGCTTCCCCGGCGGTCGTCGCGAACCGTTCGATCGCGATGCAACCGCCACCGCGTTGCGCGAGGCGAAGGAAGAGATCGGTCTGGCAGACGAGCGTGTCGAGATCCTCGGCGCGCTGCCCGACTACCTGACCGGTACGGGCTTTTGCGTGACACCGGTGGTCGGCCTCGTGCATCCGCCGTTCACCGTGCAGGCCGACACGTTCGAAGTGGCCGAGATTTTCGAGGTCCCGCTCGCGTTCCTGATGAATCCCGCGAATCATCAGGTCCGTGTGTTCCGCTGGGAAGGCGGCGAGCGTCGTTTTTTTGCGATGCCCTATCCGAATGGCGAACCCGGCGGGCATTACTTCATCTGGGGCGCAACTGCCGGCATGTTGCGCAATCTGTACCGCTTCTTGGCCGCCGGCTAGGCGTGCACGATTGTCGGCGTGCGTGGCCGGCTGGCGGGCGGCTGCACCGGCAGCCATCCGGTGCTTACGCTGTGCTATCGTTATGCAAAAAATGACATAACTCCGAAGACGGCGCCACGCATGACTTTCTTTTCGGTTCTCCTCGCTCTCATCATCGAACAGGTCCGCGCGTTGTCGCCGAACAATCCGGTGTTCGCGCTGTTCCAGTTTCATGCGGAAACCGTCGCGCATGGTCTCGACGCGGGCAAGCAGAAGCACGGCATCCTCGCCTGGCTCGCGGTCGTGCTGCCGTGGGTGCTGATCGTCGCGCTGATCTATTTCCTGCTGTTCAAGGTGAGCTTCGTGCTCGCATTCATCTGGAACGTCGTCGTCGTGTATTTCACGCTCGGCTTCCGTCAGTTCAGCCATTACTTCACCGACATCCACCTCGCGCTCAATAACGACGACGTGCCGCGTGCGCGCGAAATCCTGCACGAGTGGACGGGCATCGACACGGTCGACATGCCGGTCGGCGAAATCGTCCGCCATACGCTGATTCACGCCGTGGTCGCATCGCATCGCCACGTATTCGGCGTGTTCTTCTGGTACGTGCTACCGATCGGCCCGGCCGGTGCCGTGCTGTACCGGATTTCCGAATACCTCGCACGCAGCTGGTCGACGCCGGGCGACGACCGCACGGCGGCCTTCTCGACGTTCGCGCAGCGTGCGTTCTTCGTGATCGACTGGATTCCCGCGCGATTGACCGCGCTCGGTTTCGCGATCGTCGGCAATTTCGAGGACGCGATCTATGCGTGGCGCAACCACACGCGCCAATGGCCCGATCCGAACGATGGCGTCCTGCTGGCAGCCGGCAGCGGTGCGCTCGGCGCACGCCTCGCGGGGCCGCTCGCGGAACCGTCGAGCCTCGATGCGCTGGCCGTCGGCGACAGCGGCCCGTTGACGGTCGGTGACGATTGCACGCCGCGTACGCTGCAATCCGCGGTGGGTCTCGTCTGGCGTGCGGTGATCCTGTGGATGATTCTGCTGCTGATGCTGACGCTCGCCGTCTGGGTGTCATGACGGGGCAGTGCGGTACTCGATGAAAGGCAGAAGGCCGGCTTGAAGCCGGCCTTTTTGCTGTGGTTCAGTCGTCTTCCAGCGGATCGCGGACGGCGCCGCATTGCCAGCACGCGGTGAACTGGGCTTCGAGCGCCTCGCCGCACTGCCGGCAGCGCCACGGCGCGGCGCCGGCCGACGGGCCGTGCGACGCGGCATCGAGGAGCCGGCGTGCGAGTGCGTCGTCGCGTTCGTCGTCGAGCCACAGTTCGGGCGTGCAGGCGTCGGCGGGCAGGCCGCCGAGCGCGCCGGTCGCGTAGCAGTTATGCAGCTCGCAACCGATGCCGGCTACCTGAAGCACGTTGGCCCAATGCTGTGCCGTCGCGAGATCGGGTGCCTTGAAACGCATCGCGGCTCCTGTCGGTGAACGCCGGCCCGCATGGCGCCGGCTGGCTGCCGCGCGTGTGCCGCGCGGTCAGCGGACGATCTGGCTCGCCTCGTGCACGAGCTGCGCATACAGCGCATGCCGCGACGGTGCGATGCGGCCGTCGGCGACAGCGTCGAGAATCGCGCAGCCGGGTTCGTGCAGATGATGGCAATTATAGAAACGGCAGTCGGCCAGCAGCGGCCGGAACTCCGGGAAGGCGCGCTCGAGACGGCCTTCCGTCAGGTGGTAGAGGCCGAATTCCTGGAAGCCCGGCGAATCGATCAGCGCGCCGCCGCCCGCCAATGGGTAGAGGCGCGTGAACGTCGTCGTGTGACGGCCGCTGTTGAGCGCGGCCGAAATCTCGCGCGTGGCGGCTTCGGCATCGGGAACGAGCAGGTTCACGAGCGTCGACTTGCCCATCCCGGACTGGCCGAGCAGGATCGTCGAATGCCCGGCGAGGTGCGGCATCAGTTGCGCGCGCGCGTCGTCGGGCGAGCCCTTCACCGACAGCTCAAGCACGTCGTAGCCAAGGGCGCGGTAGGGCGCGAGACGCTCGCGCGCGACCGGCAGCGCGGCTTCGACGTCGATCTTGTTCAGCACGACGAGCGGCTTCAGCTCGTTCGCCTCGGCGGCGATCAGCGCGCGGCCGAGCAGGTCCTCGCTGAAGTAGGGCTCGGTCGCGAGCACGATCAGCAATTGATCGAGGTTGGCCGCGAACAGCTTCGACTTGAACTGGTCGGAACGGTACAGCAGGTTGCGCCGCTCACCGATCTCGACGATGACGCCCTGGTCGGCCGATGCGAGTTCGTACACGACACGGTCGCCGACTGCGATGTCGCTCTTCTTGCCGCGCGGGAAGCACTGCAGCATCGGGCCGCCGTCGTCGGGCGCGACGATGTAGTGGCGCCCGTGCGCCGCGATCACGCGGCCTTCGACCCGTTGCGCATTCGACGCGCGCGGGGCCGGCTTGCGGGAGGTCGACCGGCTCATGCGTGCTGCATCAGGCGGTCGATCCGCTGCGATGCGGGCGGATGCGAGTAGTAGAAGGCCGTGTAGACGGGGTCGGGCGTCAGCGTCGACGCGTTGTCCTCATAGAGCTTCACGAGCGCGCTGACGAGATCCTGTGCGTCGGTCTGGCTGGCCGCGAACGCGTCGGCCTCGAATTCGTGCTTGCGCGACGTGAGGCTGCCGAGCGGCGTTGCGAAGAACAGGAACACGGGAATCGCGAGGAAGAACAGCACGAGTGCGGCGCCCGCGTTGCTCGTGTCGAGCGACGGCGTGACGCCGAGCCCCGTGTAGAACCACGTGCGTTGCGCCAGCCAGCCGAGCAGCGCGAGCAGCACGAGGCTCAGCACGAACGACACGAGCATCCGCTTCATCACGTGGCGGCGCTTGAAGTGGCCGAGTTCGTGCGCGAGCACGGCTTCGATTTCCTGGCCGGACAGGCGCGCGAGCAGCGTGTCGAAGAACACGATCCGCTTCGATGCGCCGAAGCCCGTGAAGTACGCGTTGCCGTGCGCCGAGCGGCGGCTGCCGTCCATCACGAACAGCCCCTTCGCCGCAAAGCCGCAGCGCTTCATCAGCGACTCGATGCGCGCGCGCAGCGCGTCGTCCTTCAGCGGCTCGAACTTGTTGAAGATCGGTGCGATGAAGGTCGGGTAGATCAGCAGCACGAGCATCTGGAACGCGACCCAGACGATCCAGGTCCACAGCCACCACAGGCTGCCGGCCTGGTTCATCAGCCACAGCACGACGAACAGCAGCGGCAGGCCGAGCGCGGCGCCGAGCAGCGAATTTTTCAGCATGTCGGTGAAGAACAGCCGCTTCGTCATCCGGTTGAAGCCGAAACGCTGTTCGATCCCGAACTGGCGGTAATACTCGAACGGGACGTCGATGACGCTCGTGATCACGAGCACCGCCGCGACGAGCGCGACCTGCTGCCCGTAGCCGCGGCCGATCCAGCCGGTGAGCAGCGTGTCGAGCGCGCCGACGCCGCCGAGCAGCGTGAGGCCGACCAGCACGGCCGCGCTGACGACGATTTCGAGCATCGTCAGCCGGGTGCGCTCGACCGTATAGTCGGCCGCGCGCTGGTGGGCGGTCAGCGGGATGGTTGCGCTGAACTGCGCGGGGACGTCGTTACGGTGCGCCGCGACGAAGCGGATTTGCCGCGACGCGAGCCACAGCTTGGTGACGACCATCGCGAGCACGGCGAGCGCGAACAGCAGGGTGAACGAAAAGGGTGACATCGAAGGCGCCAAAGGGTTCTATGCGAGAATTATATGTTCTTGCGGACCGGCCCCGCTGATGCGATGCCGGCCGCCCGGGCGGCGCCGCGCGCCGTCCGCCATTTTCCAGGATGACTCATGACCGATACCGCCGCTTCCGCCAGCCAGCCCGCGCTCGTGCGCAACGAGTTGAACCTCGTCTGGCTCGACATGGAGATGACGGGCCTCGACCCGGATAACGACCGCATCATCGAGATCGCGGTCGTCGTGACCAATTCCACGCTCGATATCGCCGTCGAAGGCCCCGTGTTCGCGATCCACCAGAGCGACGAAACGCTCGCGAAGATGGATGACTGGAACAAGTCGACGCACGGCCGCTCGGGCCTGATCGACCGCGTGCGCGCGTCGACCGTGACCGAGGCGGAAGCCGCCGAGCAATTGCAGGCCTTCCTCGCGCAGTACGTGTCGCCCGGCAAGTCGCCGATGTGCGGCAACTCGATCTGCCAGGACCGCCGCTTCATGGCGCGCTGGATGCCCGAATTCGAGCGGTTCTTCCACTACCGCAACCTCGACGTCAGCACGCTCAAGGAGTTGTGCCGCCGCTGGCAGCCCGCGATCTACAAGGGCTTCCAGAAGCGGGCGATGCACACGGCGCTCGCGGACATCCACGAGTCGATCGACGAGCTGAAGTACTACCGCGAGCATTTCCTGATTCCGGCCGCATCGGCTTCGGCAGGCGAGTCCGCGCCGGCCGCCTGAGCGGGCCGGCACGCGCCTAGCGCGGTGCGCGCTGAGCGCTTTTCGGCCGGAACGCCGCGACCACCGCGGCGTCGGTCTCGATGTACGGGCCGCCGATCAGGTCGATGCAGTAGGGCACCGCGGCGAAGATGCCGGGCACGGTCGACTTGCCGTCGGCATCGCGCAGCCCTTCGAGCGTTTCCCGGATCGACTTCGGCTGGCCGGGCAGGTTGACGATCAGCGCCGCATGGTCGGCCGTCTCGCGGATCACCGCGACCTGCCGCGACAGGATCGCGGTCGGCACGAAATTCAGGCTGATCTGCCGCATCTGTTCGCCGAATCCCGGCATTTCCTTCGTCGCCACGGCCAGCGTGGCCTCGGGCGTCACGTCGCGGCGCGCCGGGCCCGTGCCGCCCGTCGTCAGCACGAGGTCGCACCCCGCGACGTCGACGAGTTCGGCGAGCGTGGCGGAGATCGTCGGCGCGTCGTCCTGGATCAGGCGCGTTTCGGCGCGCCACGGCGACACCAGCGCGCCGGCGAGCCACTCCTGCAGCGCCGGAATGCCCTTGTCTTCGTAGACCCCGGTGCTCGCGCGGTCGCTGATCGACACGAGGCCGACGACGAGCTCGTCCGGGTGGTTACGCTTCGTCGTCGTCATGGTCGTCTCCGGCGTCGCCTGCCGCTTCGTCGTCCGCATGGGACGTGCCGCCGGCGGTCTTGATCCACTGGAACAACTCGCGGAAATAGCGCGGCGGCTTGCCTTGCTGCGCTTCCTTGCGTGCGTTGCGAATCAGCGTGCGGCCTTCCTGGATGTCGGCTTCCGGGTGCTGGCGCAGGAATTCGGTCAGCGCGTCGTCGCTCGCGAGCAACTGTTCGCGGGTGCGTTCGATCCAGTGCAGGCGGGCCGTCGCGGCCTTGTTCACGCCGCGTTGCGCGTCGAGCGCGGTGCGCAGCGCGGCCGTCTCGTCGTCGGTCAGCGAGCGCATCACGCGGCCGACGTACTGGAGCTGGCGGCGCTTGCCTTCGTGATCGGTGATCCGGCGCGCCTCGCGCACGGCGTCGCCGAGGCTTTCGGGCATCGGCATGCGTTTCAGCGCGTCTTTCGGCAGATCGACGAGTGCCTGGCCGAGTACCTGCAGCTCGTGCATCTCGCGCTTCAACTGGGATTTGCTGGGGCGATCGTAGCCATTGTCGTCCTCTTCGGCGGCATGCTCGATCGGCTGGATTCGGGTTTTGCGTGTCATGGTCGGCATTGTATCGCGCCGCGGACACCCCAAGCTTGTCGGTGTCCGGCCCCGGACCTTGCTATGATCGCGGGATACGCAACATTTTGAACATGCGGGCGCCCGCCCGCCACCGGATATCAAGACGATGGCAGCCAATCTCGACGTACAAGCGCGCTATTTCCCGCACACGCAGGACCAGCTCAAAGAAATCGCCTCCGACATCCTTCGCCATGCGAAGGCGCTCGGCGCGACGGACGCCGCGACCGAAATCTCCGAGGGCGACGGCCTGTCGGTGTCGGTGCGCCGCGGCGAAGTCGAAACGATCGAGCACAACCGCGACAAGATGGTCGGCGTGACCGTGTTCATCGGCAAGAAGCGCGGCAACGCGAGCACGTCGGATTTCTCGCCGGGCGCGATCAAGGATACCGTCGCCGCCGCGTACAACATCGCGCGCTTCACGGCCGAGGACGAGGCGGCCGGCCTGGCCGAAGCCGAACTGCTCGAAACCGACCCGCGTGACCTCGACCTCTACCATCCGTGGGCGCTGTCGGCCGACGAGGCCGTCGAGCTCGCGCGCCGCGCGGAAGACGCCGCATTCGCGGTTAGCCCGCAGATCCGCAACTCGGAAGGCGCGAGCGTGTCGGCCCAGCATTCGCAGTTCGTGCTGGCCACGTCGCGCGGCTTCCTGTCCGGCTACCCGTACTCGCGTCATTACATCGCTTGCGCGCCGATCGCGGGCAGCGGCCGTCACATGCAGCGCGACGACTGGTATTCGTCGAAGCGCAGCGCGATCGATCTCGCGGCACCCGAAGCGGTGGGCCGTTACGCGGCCGAGCGTGCGCTTGCCCGGATGGGTGCCCGCCGCCTCGATACCCGCAAGGTGCCCGTGCTGTTCGAGGCGCCGCTCGCGGCCGGCCTGCTCGGCGCATTCGTGCAGGCGGTGAGCGGCGGTGCGCTGTACCGCAAGACGTCGTTCCTCGTCGACAGCCTCGGCAAGCCGGTGTTCGCGCCGCACATCCAGGTCGTCGAGGATCCGCACGTGCCGCGCGCGATGGGCAGCGCGCCGTTCGACGAGGAAGGCGTGCGCACGCGTGCGCGCAGCGTCGTCAAGGACGGCGTCGTCGAAGGCTACTTCCTGTCGACCTATTCGGCGCGCAAGCTCGGCACGCAGACCACCGGCAACGCGGGCGGCTCGCACAACCTCGCGCTGCGCAGCTCGAACACGCAGGCGGGCGACGATTTCGACGCGATGCTGAAGAAGCTCGGCACGGGCCTGTTGCTGACCGAGCTGATGGGGCAGGGCGTGAACTACGTGACGGGCGACTATTCGCGCGGTGCGGCGGGCTTCTGGGTCGAGAACGGCGTGATCCAGTATCCGGTCGAGGAAATCACGGTCGCGAGCACGCTGCAGGAAATGTTCCGGCATATCGTCGCGATCGGTGCCGATTCGATCGTGCGCGGCACGAAGGAAACGGGCTCGGTGCTGATCGAGCAGATGACGATCGCCGGGCAGTAAGCGGCACGCGGCATCGGCCGCCATCAAACGAAAAAGCCCGACGGCTCGCGCCGGTCGGGCTTTTTTCATCGTGCTGACGCGTCAGCCGCGCTTGCGCGCGTAGACGACGAACGCATAGCCGAACGTATTCGGTGCGGCCGCCTGGTGCGCATCGCGCGACACTTCCTGCCACTGCGCGGCGTCGGGTGCCGGGAACGACGCGTCACCGTCGAAGTCGGCATCGATCTCGGTGACGACCAGCTTGTCGGCGAGTGCGAGACCTTCCGTGTAGAGCTGCGCGCCGCCGATCAGGAACGCTTCGGGCACGCCGTCGCGCGCGGCGAGCGTCAGCGCATCGGCAAGCGACGTGACCGTGTCGCAGCCGTCGAAGCGACGCGTCGCGTCGCGCGTGACCACGATATTGCGGCGGCCCGGCAGCGGCCGGCCGATCGACTCGTGGGTCTTGCGGCCCATCACGATCGGTGCGCCCATCGTCGTGCGCTTGAAGAAGGCGAGATCCTCGGGAAGTTTCCAGGGCAACTGGTTGTCGCGGCCGATGATGCCGTTGCGGGCACGCGCGACGATCAGGGTCAACGTCGTCATGAAGGTCGGGGAAAGGAAAACCGGAATGGCGCCGATTTTACCGGAACGGCGGCCTGCGCCGGTTCCGGGTATGCGCATCCGCCTTTCCGCACTGCGCGCCGCGACGCCCGAGGCAATGCGTCGCGGCGACGGAATGAATAAAAAGAGTGCCCGCCGGGGGACGGAGCACAAAAACCGTTTCGTGTTGCGAGCGCGACGATGCCGGCATCGGGTCGATGCTGTCCGGCTCGTGCAAATCAATACGTTATCCTGATCAAATGGTTCGACTCGTGCATCACTGATGGGTACTGCCGTGCGTGGTGCCTTCCATCACGTGCTGCACGTCGCCCGGCTGCGGTGCCGGAAGCGGCATCGGCAATTGCGGCGGCGGCGGGATCTCGTCCCACAGGGTCACCGACGTCCTGCCGGTCGGCAGCGGTTGCGGTGACGACACGGTCACGATGCCGAACCCGTTGCCGTGCTGCATGCTCGGCGTGTTTTCCGCAAGCAGCATGGCGCGATCCGGATTCGTGCCTTCGTCTGCGCGTACGGGCGTGGGCGGGCCCGCGGCCGCGACCGCAATGGTCACCGGCACGAAAGAAAGTAAAAGATGTTTTCGCATGGTCGCTGTCTCCGACGGTTTCCATGTTCAGCGAAATGCATGCCATCGCGCCAGGACCGTTGTCGAGACTGCGATTCGTGCTCAAGCGTTGCGAATTGTGTCGGAAAACGGCTGAAAATGTTTCAGGCCTGAAACGAGGGGGCTTGGGAATACTGCTGATTCAATCGATACGCCTCAAGGATGAAAATCGTCGCAAGTGTTGATGACAGAGCGTATCGCTGCGCCGGGGCTATGTGCAGACGATTGACATGCATCGACCTCCTGAGCGATACGGCCGCATCGCCCACCGCGCTGAAATTGGATTGTCGTATTCAGTGCCTATAACTAAGCTGTCTTGATCAAAATAACTGGACGCGAGATAAGCGCCATCATGCGAGGCTTTGTCGTCGCCACGCATCGGCATGGCGAATCGAGCCGCCTTCGGCTGACCCGATTCGATCCTTTTCGCACGTGACCTGGCGTGCACGGCAATCGTTAGACGGTTGATGAACGGGGTGAGCTATGGGCGCCGATCAGCGGCACGTGATCTACTATTCGCGCGAACCGAACGACGCGTTGCGCGGCCATTTCGACGAATGCGGTTGGCGTGTCGATCTCGCGGAGACCGTGCGAGACGTACGGCGCGTCGTGCAGCATGGTGTCGCAACGGCCGGGCTGCTCGATTTTTCGCCGGGCTTCAAGCCTTCCGACCTGCGCGAACTCGAATCCTGTCTGAGCATTCAGCACATCGGCTGGATCGCGGCGACGCGCCGCGGCCAGTTGCAGGACGCTACGCTGCGCCATCTCATTCGCGACTACTGTTTCGACTACGTGACGATGCCGTACGAGACGGCGCGGATCGTCGAGACCGTCGGCCATGCACACGGAATGATCGCGCTGACCGAAACCGTTGCGCCGCCCGTCGGCGCCGGACGCAGCGAAGGCGAAATGGTCGGGACCTGCGACGCGATGCTCGGGCTCTTCAGGACGATACGCCGCGTCGCGGCGACCGACGCGCCGGTGTTCATCTCCGGCGAATCGGGTACGGGCAAGGAACTGACGGCGGTCGCGATTCATGAACGTTCGTCGCGCGCGCAGGCGCCTTTCATCGCGATCAATTGCGGTGCGATTCCGTCGACGCTGCTGCAGGCCGAACTGTTCGGCTATGAGCGCGGCGCGTTCACCGGCGCGAACCAGCGCAAGATCGGCCGCGTCGAGGCTGCCAACGGCGGCACGCTGTTTCTCGACGAAATCGGCGACTTGCCGCTCGAAAGCCAGGCGAGCCTGCTGCGCTTCCTGCAGGAAGGCAAGATCGAGCGGTTGGGTGCTCATGTGTCGGTGCCCGTCGACGTGCGCGTGATCTGCGCGACGCACGTGGACATGGAAGCGGCGCTGCGCGAAGGGCGCTTCCGTGAGGATCTGTTCCATCGCCTGTGCGTGCTGAAGATCGAGGAGCCGCCGCTGCGCGCGCGCGGCAAGGACATCGAGGTGCTCGCGCGCCACATGCTCGAGCGTTTCAAGGGCGACGCGCATCGTCGCCTGCGCGGCTTTTCCCCTGATGCGGTCGCGTCGCTGTACGGCTATTCGTGGCCGGGCAACGTGCGCGAGCTGATCAATCGCGTGCGCCGCGCGATCGTCATGTCGGAAGGCCGGCTGATCACCGCGGCCGATCTCGAGCTGAACGACTTCGCGACGCTCGCGCCCGTGTCGCTGCTGGAGGCGCGCGAGGCGGCCGAGCGGCAGGCGATCGAGCAGGCGCTGTTGCGGCATCGCGGCCGTTTCGCGGATGCCGCACGCGAACTCGGTGTGTCGCGCGTCACGCTCTACCGGCTGATGTGCGCACACGGCATGCGCGATCGCGGCGACACGCTGGCAGGGTTTTCGGCGCCGTTGCCGGAGCTTCCTCACCACGCTTGCTAAAATTGGCGGGTACGGCCGCCCTCGCGGCCGAAGGAACCCGCATGAAACAGTATCTCGATCTCGTTCGTACCATTCTCGATACCGGCACCTGGCAGGAGAACCGCACGGGGATCCGCACCATCAGCATGCCGGGCGCGATGTTGCGCTTCGACCTGCAGCAAGGCTTCCCGGCCGTGACGACCAAGAAGCTGGCCTTCAAGTCGGCGATCGGCGAACTGGTCGGCTTCCTGCGCGCGACGCGCAGCGCGGCCGATTTCCGCGCGCTCGGCTGCAAGGTGTGGGATGCGAACGCGAACGAGAACGCGCAATGGCTCGCGAACCCGTATCGCCAGGGCGTCGACGATCTCGGCGACGTGTACGGCGTGCAATGGCGCCAGTGGCCGGGCTACAAGGTGCTCGACGCGGGCGCCGACGCGCAGATCGCCGATGCGACGCGCCGCGGCTTCCGGATCGTCACGCGTTTCGACGAAGACGGTGCGCCGAAGGTGCTGCTGTACAAGGCGATCGACCAGTTGCGCCAGTGCCTGGACACGATCATGGAGAATCCGTCCGACCGCCGCATCCTGTTTCACGCGTGGAATCCGGCCGTGCTCGACCAGATCGCGCTGCCCGCATGCCACCTCCTTTACCAGTTCCTGCCGAATGCGACGAAGCGTGAAATCTCGCTGTGCCTGTACATCCGCAGCAACGACGTCGGCCTCGGTACGCCGTTCAACCTGACGGAAGGGGCCGCACTGCTGGAACTCGTCGGCCGGCTGACGGGCTACACGCCGCGCTGGTTCACGTACTTCATCGGCGACGCGCACATCTACGAGAACCAGCTCGACATGCTGCAGCGCCAGCTCACGCGCGAGCCTTACGAGAGCCCGCGGCTCGAGATTGCCGAGCGCGTGCCGGAATACGCGAAGACGGGCGTCTACGCGCCCGAGTGGCTGGAACAGATCGAGCCGTCCGATTTCTCGCTCGTCGGCTACCGCCACCATGAGCCGCTGACCGCACCGATGGCGGTCTGATCGAGCAAGCCGGGGCGCGCGGGATGCATCGCGCCGCGCCCCGTAGAAAAATGGCCCGACCGGCTGATCCCGGTCGGGCCATTTTGTTTCACGTTTGCGGCGCTTACTGGCGATGCCGCTCTTCGTGACCGCCTTGCGGCGGCGGGTTGCTCGGGTGAGGTGCCTCGACGTGCGGCGCCGGTTGCGGCCGCGGTTCCATGTGCGGAGCGGGCATCGACGGACGCGGTTCCATGCGTGGCGCCGGCTGCGGTCGCGGCTCCATACGCGGTGCAGGTTGCGGCCGAGGGTCCATGCGCGGCGCCTGCGGTTGCGGGCGCGGCATGTCATGCATGGCGGGGGCCGGCGGATGGTACTCGTTCACACGGGGCGGCGCGATTTCGCGATGCGGCGCCGGTTGCGCGAATTCGGCGTGCGGTTGCGGTGCAGGTGCCGCCCGTTCCGGTTGCGATTGTCCATGCTGGGCCGGCGACTGGAAATCGGGGCGCGGACGCGGCTGCGGAATCTGCGCCGTGCTGTCGAGCCGCGGTTGCGGCAGGGCGCGTGGCGCTTCGTTCCGGCTGCCGGGCTGCGCGCCCTGCGGAGTCGGCACGCCTTCCGGATGCGGCACCGCCGCGCTGCGCACGGGCGGCAGCGCATTCTGTCCCGCCGCGTGGAGCGCGGTCGGCGGCGCAGGGCGTTGACGTTCCATCGGTGTGTGCGGCTGCATCCACGCGGGTGACGGCGTCTCGGCTGCATGTGCATTGCCGATGCCCGCCGGACCGTTGTTCGCGACCGGCGGATGCGGGACGCCGTTGCCTGGCCCGAATGCCTGATGCGGCACCGGGGTGCCGGGCGCCTGCGGCATGCCGCCGTTGGCGAAACGCGCTGCGTTGGGGGTTTCGCCGTTCGCCGGCCGCGCGAGATTCGGCATGCCCGGCATCGGTGTGCCCGGCCGCCCGGCCTGCCCGGCGGCCGGCTGGCCTTCGCGAGGCGCGCGAGCCGGTTGCACGACGGGGCCGTGCGGATTCACGAGCTGCACGTTGTGCATCGCCCACGCGCCGCCGTCCGGCTTGCCCGGAACGCGGACCGGGCGAGCCGTGTAGTCGGCCGGCACGTTCGTCTTCACGACAGGTGCGCCGGCACCCGGTACGCGCCCGCCTTGCTGCGCGAGGTGGGCCGCCGCGTGGTCGCGATACGCGGCCGGCACGGCGGGATTGCGCGTCGCGACGTACGGGTGCTGGGCAATCGCCGCAGGCGGACGGTAGCTCGCATTGCGCAGCCCGCCCGTGAAGCTCTGGCGCACCGGCGCAATGCCCGGTGTCCCCGGCATGACGTGCGCGTTGCGCCATTGTTGCGGATCGACGTGCTGCGAAAAGTGCGCGACCGGCTGGCCGTGCACGAACGCGGAGGCCGGTACAGCCGTGATCGCGTGCGGCGCACGGAAGTTCACGTACGTCTTGTTGATGTTGGTGATATTGGTGATGTTCGTCACGTTCACGGTCTTGTTCACGTTGACGTTGTTCACCACGATGTTGCGGTTCACGCGGTCGTAGTAGTGCGGGCTCCAGCCGCCCCAGCCCGGATGCCACGGTTCGCCCGGGCCGAGCGCGAACCACGCGCAGCCGGCCGCGGCGACGCCGCCCACCGTGAGCGCGACACTCCAGTCGGGGCCGCCGCCACCGCCGACGAACGCGACGAGTGCCGGCGCATAGACCGGCGGCTGGCTGACGACCATCGGGCCCGGTACCCAGGCCCAGCTATCGTCCACGTATGCCCAGCGGCCGTAGTGATACGGCGCGAAACCCCACGGCGCGTCGTCGACCCACGTCCAGCCCCACGGTGCCTGCCAGATCCAGTGGCCGTCGTGATACGGCGCCCAGTCGGCCGGCGTGTCGTTCGGCACCCAGACCTGGCCGTAGTTCGGGGTTTCGCGCCACGTGCCGTTCGCGTCGAGATCCTGGTAGCCGGGGATGTCGCGGGACACATAGCGGGCCGATACCGAGCGCTCCTCGGCCGCGTCGCGGCTGGCGGCCCACTGGTCGAGCGGGTCGGGGCCCGGGGCGGCGGATTGCTGCGCGACCTGCAGGTCGGTGCCCGTGAACACGACCTGCTGCCCGGGCGACAGCGGGTACTGCCCATTGCTGCCGTAGACGGTCGCACCGCCGCTGCGCACCGTGACCGTCGTGCTCGCACCGTTCGGCGCGACGTCGACGCGATAGTCGCCGGGGCCCGTGATGCCGAGCGCGAGATTAGGCGTGTCGATTTCGTACGATCCGCCGGCCGGCAGATCGCGCACGTGCGTCGATACGGTGCCGAGCCCCACTTTCAGCTGGGTCGTCGTGTCGTCGAGGTTCAGCACCGACAGGTTCGTCGATTCGCCGAGCCGCACCGCGGTCGAGCCGATGTGCAGCTCCGAGCGCGCACCGGCATCGTTCCAGAGCTGGTCGCCGGTCGTCAGCGGCCGGTTCACGGCGGCATACGACCACGTATCGGTGCCGGCCGGTTCGGTCGTCACGGCGCCCGACAGGTAATTGAGCCGCGCGACCCGGCTGGGTGGATCGCCGCCCGGTTGCCGTGCTGCGGCCGCATAGGGCGGCGCGCCGGCCGATTGCGCGAATGCGGGGGGCAGTGCCGCAAGCGCGACGAACGCGACCAGCGTGCAGCGGGCGGTTCGCTTGAGCGTGAACAGGGTGGCCATGGTGAGCGTCTTCGTCATTATCACGGCGCGTCGATTCGTGCCGTTGAGTTCACAATATCCGCTCGGCCTGTTTCAATGCTCGGTGTTTTGTAAGTCGAATGGCACGCGATGTAACAAAACCTGTCGATCGCGCGCCGTTGTCGTGCAGACGCAATCCAGGCGTCAAGCGGACGTAAGCCACTCGTCGAAAACCTGCTGTCCGGGCACGGTGACGCGCAGCACGCGCGGCCGTGCGGCGCGTTCGATCCAGCCGTGCGCGCAGAAGCTATCGAGCAGCGCCGCACCGAGTGCGCCGCCGAGATGCGAGCGCCGTTCGCTCCAGTCGAGGCAGCCGCATGCGAAGCGGCGCCGGCGCGTGCGCTGCTGCGCGACGTCGATGCCCCATTGCGCGAGCGCCTGGGTGCCGAGTTCGGTGGTCTCGATCGCATCGCCGTCGGCAAGCAGCCAGCCGCGCGCGGTGAGCCCGTCGAAGATGCGCACCGCGAGTTCGCCGGCCATGTGGTCGTAGCAGGTGCGCGCATAGCGCAACTCGGCCGGGACCGTGCGGGACGGCGCCGGAACCGGGCGATGCGGCGCGGCTGCGCGGGCGACGTTCGCGAGCGCCTCGAGCGAGGCCGCGATGTCGGCCGACGCGATCCGGTAGTAGCGGTGCCGGCCGCGCACGTCGAGCGCGAGCAGGCCGCCCTCGGTCAAGCGCGCGAGATGGGCGCTTGCAGCGGACGGCGACAGCCCCGCGATCATCGTCAGCTCGCCTGCCGGTCGCGCGCTGCCGTCCATCAGCACCCACAGCATCGCGGCGCGCCCCGGGTCGGCGATCAGCGAGCCGATGCGGCTCAGGCCCGGAAAGTGGTGGTCGTCTTGGTCGGTCATCGTCGTGTCTCGTCAGGCGGGATGAGCTTCAGTGTAGTGGGCGTGCGCATTCGATGTTTCGCTTTTGGCTGAAATGTCGGATGCACTGGCGCGGGTGTCGTCGATGCGGCGGAACCGGGCTGCGGCCGCTTGCGGCGCGCGCGTAGAATGGCTGAAAGCGGCCGCAGCGGGCGGCCGCACGGGACACGATGCAATGATGAAGACGATTTTCTGTTTGCTGGCGGCCGCGCTCGTCTGCGCGGCCTGTGCGCAGGGCGGTGCGGGCGCGTCCGGCGAGCGCGGCGGCAGCATCGAGATGTACGGAACGATCGATCAGGGCATCACGGTGCGCCGCTGACCGGTGCCGGCCGTGCGCGCGCCGGGCCAATCCCCGGCAGCCGCGCCACACGGGGCGCCCCGCGACGCGTTGCCGCAGTGCAACGTATAATGGCCCGATTACAGCGCCCCTGCCGCCTGGAGCCAGCAAGATGTCCCAACCGTCCCCCGTACCGGCCGCCCTCGACCGCACCGAAACCGTCTTCCGCTTCCTCGCCGAGCCGTCGTCCGTGAACTTCGGCGGCAAGGTGCATGGCGGCGCGCTGATGAAGTGGATCGACGAGGTTGCGTATGCGTGCGCGGCCGTCTGGTCGAGCCGCTATTGCGTGACGGTCAGCGTCGGCAACATCCGTTTCCAGCGTCCGATCATGGTCGGCAATCTGGTCGAGCTGAAGGCGCGCGTCGTCGCGACGGGCCGCACCAGCATGCACATCCATGTGTCCGTGCATGCCGGCGATCCGAAGGGCGGCATGCTGCGCCAGACGACCGATTGCCTCGTCGTGTTCGTCGCGGTCGATGAGAACGGCAACCCGGTGCCGGTGCCGCCGTTCGTGCCCGAGACCGACGAGCAGAAGGTGCTCGCGAAATATGCGGCCGACGTGCGGGCCGCGCTCGACAAGATCGTCGAGATGAAGCCGGAAGAGGTCGCGAAGGGCGCGGTCTGACCGCTGCGGGCGCCGCGCATCGCGCCGCGCCCGTCATCCTGCCTCTTCCTGCCTCTTCCTGCCGTTACTGCGACCCGATCATCTGCTCGGGACGTACCCACGCATCGAATTCCGCCTCGGTCAGGTAGCCGAGCGCGAGCGCGGCCGCCTTCAGCGTCGTGCCTTCCTTGTGCGCCTTCTTCGCGATCTGCGCCGACTTGTCGTAGCCGATGTGCGGATTGAGCGCCGTCACCAGCATCAGCGATTCGTTCAGCAGCAGGTCGATCCGCGAGCGGTTCGGCTCGATGCCCACCGCGCAGTGATCGTTGAAGCTCTGCGCGCCGTCGGCGAGCAGCCGCACCGACTGCAGCACGTTGTGCGCGATCATCGGCCGGAACACGTTCAGCTCGAAATTGCCGCTCGCGCCGCCGACGTTGACCGCGACGTCGTTGCCGAACACCTGGCAGCACAGCATCGTCACGGCTTCGGATTGCGTCGGGTTCACCTTGCCCGGCATGATCGAGCTGCCCGGCTCGTTTTCTGGAATCGACAGCTCGCCGAGCCCGCAGCGCGGCCCGCTCGCGAGCCAGCGGACATCGTTCGCGATCTTCATCAGGCCGGCCGCGACCGTCTTCAGCGCGCCGTGTGCGAACACCAGCGCATCGGCCGCCGCCATCACCTCGAACTTGCTCGGCGCCGTCACGAACGGCAGCTTCGCAAGCCGGCCGATTTCATCGGCGACGCGCACCGCGAACTCCGGATGCGCGTTCAGGCCCGTGCCGACCGCGGTGCCGCCGAGCGCGAGTTCGTACAGGTGCGGCAATGCCGATTCGACGTGACGGATGCCCTGGTCGAGCTGCGCGACGTAACCGGAAAACTCCTGGCCGAGCGTGAGCGGCGTCGCGTCCTGCAGGTGCGTGCGGCCGATCTTCACGATGTCGGCGAACGCCTTCGACTTCGCATCAAGCGTCGTGCGCAGCGTGCGCAGTGCCGGCAGCAGGTGGTTGACGATCGCGTACGCGGCCGCGACGTGCATCGCGGTGGGGAAGACGTCGTTCGACGACTGGCCGCGGTTCACGTCGTCGTTCGGATGAACCTTGCGTGCTTCGCCGCGCTCGCCGCCCAGCAGTTCGCTCGCGCGATTCGCGATCACCTCGTTGAGGTTCATGTTGGTCTGCGTGCCGGAGCCCGTCTGCCACACGGCGAGCGGGAATTCGCGCGGATGCTTGCCGGCGATGATCTCGTCGGCCGCGTCGATGATCGCGCGCGCCTTGTCGTCGGCCAGCACGCCGAGCGACTGGTTCACGGCCGCCGCGGCGCGCTTGACGATCGCGAGCGCGTGGATCAGCTCGGGCGACTGCTTCTCGGTCGAGATCCGGAAATTCTGCAGCGAGCGCTCGGTCTGCGCGCCCCAGAGCCGGTCGGCCGGCACGGCGATCTCGCCGAACGTATCGCGTTCCATCCGAACTGCTTCGTTCATGATCCACTCCTCCAGGAAAGGGGAAAGGCCGCGCGTGGTCGCGCGGCATCAGACGTAATCAGACGTATCGTGAGGCAGTCGCGCCGCTCGCGCGGCGTCTCGAGATCTTCAGCCGACTAGCATAGCGCCGGCGCGGATTTCGCGTCTTGTCGCGCTCAGTGCGGCGACGTCACGAGCGACGCGCTCTTCAGATGGAAGCGCCACGCCATCAGCACGGCCACGCTGGCGAGGCCGGCCGCGAGGCCCCACCAGAGGCCGCGGGCGCCGAGGCCCACGTGGAACGCGAACCAGTAGCCGGTCGGAAAACCGATGCCCCAGTAGCCGAGGGTGGCCGCGAGCATCGGGATGCGCGTGTCCTTCAGGCCGCGCAGCGCACCCGACCCGACGGTCTGCGCGCCGTCGACGATCTGGAACACCGCGGCGATGCCGAGCAGCGACGCGGCGAGCGACACGGTGGCTGCGTTGGCCGGATCGTCGAGGTTCAGGTACAGGCCGACGATCGCATGCGGCGCGACGATCAGCACGATGCCCGACAGCGTCATGAACGCCACACCGAGGCCGAGTGCCACGAAGCCGGCATGCCGCGCGGCGACGGGCGCCCCTGCGCCGACCCAGTAACCGACCCGCACGTTGGCGGCCTGGCCGATCGCGAGCGGCACCATGAACGCCACCGATGCGACGTTCAGCGCGATCTGGTGCGCGGCCAGCGACGTCGCGCCGAGCACGCCGACCGTCAGGCCGGTCGCGAGGAACAGTGTCGACTCGACCCCGTACGTGATCGCGACGGGCCAGCCGATACCGATCAATTCGCCCATCATCGGCAGCTTCGGGCGGGCGGCGGTGACGAAATGACGGAAGCGCTGCCGGCCGTGCAGCAGCCAGATCAAGGCGAATGCGGTGAGCCAGATCGTGATCGTCGTTGCGACCGCCGAGCCGAGGAAGCCGAGGCGCGGCAGTCCGAACGCGCCGTGGATCAGCCCGTAGTTCAGCACCGCATTGACGCCGACACCGCCGATCGACACCCACAGCAGCCGGCGCGCCGCGCCGATCGCCGGCAGGAACGCGCGCATCAGCCCGACGCCGATCAGGCTGCCGAGCGCGGCGAAGCGCAGGATGCCGGTGTATTCGCCGACGTGATGGGCGAGCAGCGGCGGCTCGTGGAACATCAGCAGGATCGGTTCGGACAGCGACAGCGCGATGATGGCCGGAATCGCGAGCAGCACGGACAGCGCGAAGCCGGTCCAGTAGATGTGCGGGACGCGCTCGTCGGCCTTGGCGCCGCGCGCATGCGCGACGCTGACGCTGACCGACGACAGCACGCCTTGCAGCACGGTCACGATGACGAAGAAGAAGTTCGCGCCGAGCCCGCCCGCCGCGAGCGAATCAGGGCCGAGCGAGCCGAGCAGCACCGTGTCGGTGACGCTCATCGCCATCTGCGAGAGCTGCGCGATCGCGAGCGGCGCGGCGAGGCGCGCGGTATCGGCGGCATGACTGGACAGGGACGGCGGCGCGGCGGCCGTCCGCGTAAGACCGGAATGCGACATGGAATGGGCGCTCGCGCGGGTGCGGGCCCGCGCTATATGTATTTATTTTGAGAGACGGCTAGCTTACGGCTTTATTCGAACGGTGTCGAACGCGCGCGCCGATGGCCATGTCGCAGGCAGGGGGAACCGTCGGCCCTAGGCTTCGCGCACGGCAATGCGCGTGTCGCCGAGCAGGACGACCTGGCCCGCGCGGATCTTGCAGGTCTTGCGCAGCTCGACCGCGCCGTCGACTTTCACCGCGCCGGACGCGACGATCAGCTTCGCGGTGCCGCCGCTGTCCGCGAGGCCGGTGATCTTGAGAAGGTTGTGCAGCTCGACGTATTCGCCGGTCAGCGTGAAATCCAGATTGGGCATGACGAAGAAGGTGCGCAAAGCGCGGGAGGAATCGCCTCGCATCATACGGCACCGCGGGCCTGCGCGCGAGCGCGGCCGGCCGCCGCCCGCAGTTGTTAGGGAGTGTGAGCCATTCGTCAGCAAATGAAACGGTGGGTAACAGTCTGAGAGATTCGAGAACCGGCCGCGCGGGCCGCGGGTCTTCTGTCGTACCTGCTGCGTGTTGCGGCGGGGGACGCAACGGACCGCATCGCTGCGGTTCGGGCGCACAACTTCCTGAGGAGAATTGCCATGTCCAAGATTCGTACGATGCTGATCGGTGCCGCGTTGACGGCGTTCGCCACTTCGGCCGCATTTGCCCAGACGGGTACGGCGGTGCAGGGCGCAGCCGGTGCCGGCGTGCAGGCGCAGACGCCGGCGGCGGGTGCCGGTGCCGGCATGCAGGGCGGTGCGGGCGCGAATGCGTCGGGCAATGCGGCAGGCGGTGCAACCGATGCAGTCGGCGCGGCAGCCGATGGCGCGAAGGATACGACGTCGTCGGCCGTCCACTCGGCCAAGAAGCACACGAAGCATGCCGCGAAGTCGGCCAAGAGCCATGTCGGCTCGGCCAAGGCGAAGGCCGGCGAAGCAACCGAAGGCGGTGCGTCGGTCGGCGCGGAAGGCGGTGCATCGGCCCAGGGCGCCACGCAGTAAGCGGTGGCAGGCGCCGCGCGACGCTCGCCCTCGACGGCGCGTCGCGACGGCGGCCATCCGATGGCCCGGTTCGCGTTGCGCGAACCGGGCCGCTTTCATTTGTCGATGGGTTCGGGCGCGCCGTTAGGGCCGCCGTTGGCTCTGCCCTTGGCCCGGCTGACCCTGCGCCGGCCGCGCGGCAGCCGGGGTGAATACGCTGCGCAACCACGCGGCGAGCCGGGCGAAGACGTCGTACGGTTCCTCGACGAAGATCTCCGGCTTCAGCAGCCGCAGGTACTCCATGATCTGCTGTGCTTCCTGCTTCTGGAACGAACCGTGCGCGAGCCCGAGCCGCAGCAGCCCGCGCAGTTCGCCGAGCTTGTCGCGCGCGGTGCTGCCGACGCTCATCTCGCATGCGAGCTTGGCCTCGTAGACCCGTTGTCGCAGCGATTCCGCGAGCCGCCACGCAGGCGTCTGCATCAGTTCCTCGAGCGTCTGGATGTCTTGCGCGGCCCCCTTGATCTGCGAGGCGAGCGGATCGATCAGCGACGGGTCGCCCTGCGCTTCGGCGACGATCGCTTTCGCCCAGTCGCGGCAAGCCTTCGCGAGTTCGTCGGGGGTCCATTCGGAGCGCGACGCGAAGCCGAAGCCGAATTCGCCGGCCTGTCGCATCAGGATCGCGACGACGTCCGGAAATTCCTTGTCGAGCGTGCGTTTTGCCCACGCGTACTGGCCGCCCTGCAGCATTCGCTGCACCGCGTGCTCGGTCAGCGGCACCATGTTGTCGAGCAGCTTGGCGCGCAGGAAATCCTCGAACGACGGCGTCGCGAACTGCGGGTCGAGTTTCAGCGACACGCGGACGAACGCGTCGTAGTCCTTGCGCAGGGACTCAAGCGTGTCGTCCTTGAGGGAAAGGGTGATCTGGCCCATGAATCGTCTCGATGGCGGCCCGTGCCAGCCGGCGGCCGGCACGGCGCACCGGGACGGGCGCAGCGTCGACTGACCGGTGCGCGCCGAGGCCGGTGGCGGGTATTCATTCCCTATATCGGCGCGCCGGGCGGAAACTTGAGTACGAATGACCGAGTGTGTACTCAGGCGGGTAGCCAGTGGGGCATCACGACCCCTTGCCAGAAAAAGAACACCGCGAGCCCCACCGCGATCGTCACGAGCGGGCGGCGGGTGGCGGCCGACACGAGCACGGCGGCGAGCGCGCCGACGAGCTGTGGATTGCGCCAGGTCAGCTCGGCGGTGCCGCCGTGCGGCGAGACGACCATCGGCACGATGATCGCGGTCAGCACGGTGACGGGCACGAAGCCGAGCGCGGTCCGCACGAGCGGCGGGAAGGTCAGCCGTTCGCCGAACAGGAACAGCGTCGAGCGGATCGCGTACGTGATGACGGCCATCCCGAGGATCAGCAGCGCGTAGCTCACGATGCGGCCTCCGTGCGCGAGCCGGCGCGCGTGCGTTCGTGCAGCAACGTGAGCGCGACGCCGACCGCGACGCCGGCGGCGACCGCGCCGAGCAGCCCGAGCTTGTACGGCCAGCCCTGCCAGAAGTACGCGAGCGTGCCGGCCGTCACGGCTGCCGCGAAATAGCGCAGCGTGCCGAGTTGGGGGACGACGATCGCGATGAAGGTCGCCGCCATCGCGAAATCGAGGCCAAGCGACTGCAGGCCCGGGAATGCCGCGCCGAAGCCGATGCCCGCGAGCGTCCAGACCTGCCAGTTCAGGTACATCGCGAGCCCCGAGCCGAAGAAGTAGTGGGGGCCGATCGCGCCCGGCGGGAAATGCCGGTAGTGCGCATAGGCGACCGCGAACACCTCGTCGGTCATCAGTGCACCGAGCGTCGCGCGCCAGCGCAGCGGCAGGTGGGCGACATAGGGCGCGAGCGTCGCGCTGTACAGCAGGTGACGCAGGTTCACGATCAGCGTGGTCGCGAGCACGACGACGAAGCTCGCGCTGCCCGCGATCAGGCCGAGCGCGATGAACTGCGCGGAGCCCGCGAACACGGCGAGCGACATCAGTGCGCCATGCCAGGCGGCGAGCGGGCCGCCGCCCACGAGCGTGCCGAAAATCACGCCGAACGGGGCGGCGCCGATCATCATCGGGATCGTGTCGCGCGCACCGTCGAGCCATTCGTTCAATGGGCGGCGGGCAGGCGATGCGGGTATCGGATTCAAAGGGTGCTCCTCCATGAACGGGAGGATAGCGGGCAGGGGGTGTGCCGGCTTGTATGTTCTTGCGCTTGCCGGATGGGGGGATGCCGGCGGTATCGCGGTGGCGGGCGGGACGCCGCGCGTCAGCTTGCCTGCCAGCGCCCGGGCGGCACGCCGAACATGCGTTTGAAATGCCGGGTGAAGTGGCTTTGGTCGACGAAGCCGCTGGCCGCCGCGACGTCGGCGACGGGCACGCCCGCGCGCAGCGGCGCCAGCGCGCGCTGCAAGCGCAACTGGTTGCGCCACGCATGCGGCGGCATGCCGGTCGTGCGGGTGAACAGGCGCGCCGCGTGGAACGGCGACAGGCCGGCCGCCTGCGCGACTTCGTCGAGCGTCACCGTGCACACGAGGTCGGCGGCGAGCCGCTCGCGCATGACGTCGACGCGCGGTTCGTCCGCCGCGAGCGGGGCCGGTCGCGGCTGTGCGTCGGCATGGCGCACGATCAGCGTCGACAACGCGTCGAGCATCGCCGTTTCGGCGGCGAGCGGATCGTAGACGCGCGGTGCACCGGTCGCCGGATCATGCGCCGGCTGCCCGTGCGTCTGCAACGGCAGTGCGCGTTCGCTGCCGGCCTCCATCATCCGGTGCGCGAGCGTGAGCCGGGCCGCAAGATCGGCGTCGCGAATCACGTCGGGCGCAAACCACGGCGCGTCCTGCGGGCGGCCGGCGATCGAACAGGTGAGTTCGCGGATGAATTCGACCGGCATGTAGCTGACGCGATAGCACCAGCCTTCGTCGGCCGCGCGCGCCCCCGTATGCACCTCGCCGGGATTGATGACGGGCACGGAGCCGGTTTCGGCGACATAGCCGCTGCCGCGATAGGTGAAGCGCTCCGCTCCTTCGAGAATCACGGGGATCGTGTACGCGTCGTGCCAGTGGGGGGCGAACGCATGATCGCGATAGGTGGCCGTGAGGAGATCCGCGTCCGGCAGCAGCGGCGTGCGCCAGTAGCGTGCGGAGTCGGGAAGGCGGGTGGCGGACATGATCGGGCGCGGGAGCGGTCGAATCGACAGTGTATCGCTCGCGCGCCCGGCAGGCGCGGGCTTTACTTGATCGGAATCGTCGTGCCGGCCGGCATCGGTACCGCGGTGACGGCGTTCTTCGGGCTGCCGCTCACGATGCGGTCGCTGTAGGTCAGGTAGACGATCGTGTTGCGCTTGGTGTCGACTACGCGCACGACGTGCAGGGTCTTGAAGATGAACGACATGCGCTCGCTGAACACGTCGGTCTGCTGCTTGAGCGGCTCCTTGAAGCTGATCGGGCCGACCTGCCGGCATGCGATCGATGCTTCGCTCGGATCCTCGGCGACGCCGAGCGTGCCCTTGATCCCGCCGGTGCGGGCGCGCGACACGTAGCAGGTCACGCCGTTCACGATCGGATCGTCATACGCCTCGACGACCACGCGATCGGAGCCCGTGACGCGGAAATGGGTGTTGACGCTGCCGACTTCCTCCGCGTGCGCGAGCGGCGCCGCGGCGAACGCGGAAAGCAGGAGGGCGAAGGGGGCTGAGCGGAGGAGGCGGTGCTTCATCGACGGAACCGGATGCGAATGCGGGACAGAGACTCTAGCATGCGCGCGATCGGACGATGAAAGCCGAATGGCAGGCCGGAAAAACAAAAGGCCCGTCGAATGACGGGCCTTTCGCTATTTGGCTCCCCGACCTGGGCTCGAACCAGGGACCTACGGATTAACAGTCCGGCGCTCTACCGACTGAGCTATCGGGGAATAAATCGGTACATCTGCATGCGTGTTTGTCTACCAGCAAAAAGCCCGTCCACTTTCAACGGGCCTTTGCGTTTTTGGCTCCCCGACCTGGGCTCGAACCAGGGACCTACGGATTAACAGTCCGGCGCTCTACCGACTGAGCTATCGGGGAACAAACAACAACAGCAGAGAAACGAGATTATATGGAGCGTTGATCAGGTCGTCAACACTTTTGAGCCGCGGCGCACAAAAAAATTTCTGCGGCGGCTGCGCGATCAGCGCTCGAGCAGGTGCAGCTTGTCCTGCACGTCCTTCCACTCGTCCGCGTCGGCGGGTGCCGGCTTGGTCTTCGTGATCGACGGCCAGTCCTTCGCCAGCTCGGCGTTCAGCGCGGTGAACTGCTGCTGGTCGCCCGGAACGTCTTCTTCGGCATAGATCGCATTGGTCGGGCACTCGGCGACGCACACGGCGCAGTCGATGCACTCGTCCGGATCGATGGCGAGAAAGTTGGGACCTTCACGGAAGCAATCCACCGGGCACACATCCACGCAGTCCGTGTATTTGCACTTGATGCAGCCTTCGGTCACAACGTGAGTCATTAAAACGCTCCTGCTTGGCGGTATATATGGGGTGGCGTTTGCGCCAAAACCGGCATTGTAACTGAAGCGCAAAACCCGCATGGCGTGGTCGGCTATCCGGCTTATATCGTTTCGTGATTAGTTTATGGGCTCCCCAAAGGGGCGCTGAAGGGACGCACCAGCGGCAGTGCGTGCCCCATACGCCGGAACGGGCAGTGCGGCCGGAGCAGGGCGGCAGGCGGTTTCACGATGGTCGGGCCCGCATTCGGGTAACATGGCCGACAGACCGGGCGGCGCGCGGTGCGCTGGGGCCCGGTCACGATATTGGCGGTGCCGTCATCATGATCATCACTTCGCTGCTCGACACGGATCTCTACAAGTTCACGATGATGCAGGTCGTCCTGCATCACTTCCCCGCTGCAAGCGTCGAATACCGTTTCCGGTGCCGCACGCCCGGCGTCGATCTCGTGCCGTACATCGACGAGATCCGCGACGAGGTGCGCGGCCTGTGCGCGCTGCGTTTTTCCGACGTCGAACTCGACTACCTGCGGCGGATGCGCTTCATCAAGAGCGATTTCGTCGACTTCCTCGCGCTGTTCCACCTGAACGAGAAGTACATCTCGATCACGCCGTCGCCGAAGGGCAACGGTGAAATCGACATCGAGATCACGGGGCCGTGGCTGCACACGATCCTGTTCGAGATCCCGGTGCTCGCGATCGTCAACGAAGTGTATTTCCGCAATACCCAGCGCGAGCCCGACTATCGCGAAGGCCGCGAGCGGCTGCGCGAGAAGATCAAGCTGCTCGGTGCGAAGCCCGAATTCGCCGACTGCAAGATCGCCGACTACGGCACGCGCCGGCGCTTCTCGAAGGTCTGGCACGAGGAGGTCGCGCTCACGCTGCGCGACGGCCTCGGCCCGCAGTTCGCGGGCACCAGCAACGTGCTGTATGCGATGAAGCACGGCATCACGCCGCTCGGCACGATGGCGCACGAGTACCTGCAGGCCTGCCAGGCACTCGGCCCGCGGCTGCGCGATTCGCAGATCTACGGCTTCGAGATGTGGGCGAAGGAATACCGCGGCGACCTCGGGATCGCGCTGTCGGACGTCTACGGGATGGATGCATTCCTGAACGACTTCGACATGTACTTCTGCAAGCTGTTCGACGGCGCGCGCCACGATTCGGGCGATCCGTTCGAATGGGGCGAGCGGATGCTGCGTCATTACGAGATGAACCGTTGCGACCCGCGGACCAAGGTGCTCGTGTTCTCGGACGCACTCGACATCCCGAAGGTCATGCAGTTGTACGAACGTTTCCGCGGCCGCTGCAAGCTCGCGTTCGGCGTCGGCACGAACCTCACCAACGATCTCGGCTACGTGCCGCTGCAGATCGTGATCAAGATGGTCCGCTGCAACGGCCAGCCGGTCGCGAAGCTGTCGGATTCGCCGGGCAAGAGCATGTGCGACGACAAGGCGTATCTCGCCTACCTGCGCCAGGTGTTCGGCATCGCGCAGCCGGTCGAGGAAGACGCGTCGAAGTAAGCGTCGGCCGAACGGCCAAAACCGCGTGGCGGCGGGGTCGGCCGGTATAATCCGACGGTATCGCCCGCCAACGTCACGAGGACCGTTCATGGACACTTCCGCTGCCCGTCGCCAGATCCTCGCGCGCATTCGCGCGGCGCAGGGGCGTGCGGCCGAACCCGATGCGGCCGAACGCGACGGCGTTGCCGATTATCTCGCCCGTCATCCGGAAGGCCCGCGTCCGCCGGCGCCGGCCGATCTCGTCGCTGCCTTCGTCGACGAAGCGGTACGCCTGTCGACGACGGTCGACGAAGTCGCGACGCTTGCCGACGTACCGGCCGCCGCGGCTCGCTACCTTTCCGCTCACGGCCTGCCGACGCAGGCCGTCGCGTGGCGTACGCTGGCCGATTTCGACTGGGCGGGCGCAGGCCTGTCGGTCGAATGCCGCAAGCCGCGCGACGGCGATCTGGTCGGCCTCACCGGCTGCTTTTGCGCGACGGCCGAAACGGGCTCGCTGGTGCTGCTGTCCGGCCCGGACACCTATGCGTCGGCCGGCCTGCTGCCGGAAACGCACATCGCGATCGTTCCCGCGTCGCGGATCGTCGCCGGTCATGAAGACGCCTTTGCGCTGATCCGCTCGGAGCGCGGCGAATTGCCGCGCGCGGTCAACTTCGTGTCGGGCCCGTCGCGCACCGGCGACATCGAGCAGACCATCGTACTGGGCGCGCACGGCCCGTACCGCGTTCACGTGATCGTCGTACGGGGCGCATGACGCGCCCGCAGCATCCACTACCACTCGAACAAGGAAGTTCTGCATGAAACGACATGCCGCCTGGGCGGGCATGGCGTCGGGGATCGCGCTTGGCGCCGTCCCCGCGCTTGCATCGGCCGCAACGCTCGACGGTGCCACGCTGTCCGCTCTCTGGGGCATCCCGTTCGCCGGGATCCTGCTGTCCATCGCGCTGTTCCCGCTCGTCGCCCCCGTGTTCTGGCATCACCACTTCGGCAAGATCGCGGCCGGGTGGGCGGTCGTGTTCCTGATCCCGTTCGCGTTCGCATTCGGCGCGGGCACCGCGTTCGGCACGCTCGTGCATGCGCTGCTCGAGGAATACATTCCGTTCATCGTGCTGCTCACCGCGCTCTATACGGTCGCGGGCGGCATCTGCGTGAACGGCAACCTGCACGGCACACCGAAGCTGAACACCGCGATCCTCGCGCTCGGCACGCTGCTCGCGAGCGTGATGGGCACGACGGGCGCGGCGATGCTGCTGATCCGGCCGCTGCTGCGCGCCAACGACAACCGCAAGCATGTCGTGCACGTCGTGATCTTCTTCATCTTCCTCGTCGCGAACGCGGGCGGCTCGTTGTCGCCGCTCGGCGATCCGCCGTTGTTTCTCGGTTTCCTGAATGGCGTGAGCTTCTTCTGGACGACCACGCACCTCGCGCTGCCGATGCTGTTCATCTGCGTTGTGCTGCTGACGCTGTTTTTCGCGCTCGATACGTACTTCTACCGGAAGGGCGGCGAGGAGCGGCCCGCCGTGCTCGACCCGACGCCCGACAGCGACCGGTTGTCGATCGACGGCAAGATCAATTTCGTGCTGCTCGCGGCCGTGATCGGCCTGGTGCTGATGAGCGGCATCTGGAAGCCGGGCGTCACGTTCGACGTGTGGGGCACGCACGTCGCGTTGCAGAATCTCGTGCGCGACGTCGCGCTCGTGGGCGTGACGCTCGCGTCGCTCGCGCTGACGCCGCGTTCCGCGCGCGAGGGCAACGCGTTCAACTGGGCGCCGATCGAGGAAGTCGCGAAGCTGTTCGCGGGGATCTTCGTGACGATCGCGCCGGTGATCGTGATCCTGCGCGCCGGTGCCGACGGCGCATTCGCGCAGATCGTCCATCTCGTCACGGGGCCGGACGGCAAGCCGATCGACGCGATGTACTTCTGGGCGACCGGCGTCCTGTCGTCGTTCCTCGACAATGCGCCGACCTATCTCGTGTTCTTCAACCTCGCGGGCGGCGATGCGCAGTCGCTGATGACGACCGGCGCGTCGACGCTGGCCGCGATTTCTGCAGGCGCGGTGTTCATGGGTGCGAACAGCTATATCGGCAACGCGCCGAACTTCATGGTGAAGGCGATCGCCGAATCGCGCGGCGTGAAGATGCCGAGCTTCTTCGCTTATCTCGGCTGGGCGCTGATCGTGCTGATACCGGTATTCCTGCTTACGTCGTGGATCTTCTTCACGGCGTAAGCTGACGATTTTCAACCTAGAGCGGGTGGTTCCAGTGGCGCACGGCGCGCAGCGATCCGCCCGCGGCATGCGGAGATGGCGATGCAGAAGATCCTGGTCGCGCGTCCGATCTTTCCGGACGTGATCGAGCGGCTCAAGCAGTATTTCGACGTCGACTGGAACAACGGCGACGCACTCGCGCCCGACGCGCTCGCCGCGCGTCTGGCCGACAAGGACGGCGCGCTGACGGCCGGCGATCCGGTCGGCGCGGCGGAGCTCGCGGCAGCGCCCCGCCTGCGCGTCGTCGCGAACATGGCGGTCGGCTACAACAATTTCGACATGGCCGCGTTCAACGCGGCGAACGTGCTCGGCACCAACACCCCCGACGTGCTGAACGAGTCGACCGCCGATTTCGGCTGGGCGCTGATGATGGCCGCGTCCCGCCGGATCGCCGAATCCGAGCACTGGCTGCGGGCCGGCCACTGGCAGAAGTGGGCGTACGACGGTTTCCTCGGCAGCGACATCTACGGCTCGACGCTCGGCGTCATCGGGATGGGGCGCATCGGCCAGGCGCTCGCGCGCCGCGCGCGCGGCTTCGGGATGCAGGTGATCTATCACAACCGGTCGCGGGTCGCGCCCGAGATCGAGGCCGAGCTCAATGCCGAATACGTGTCGAAGGACGCGTTGCTCGCCCGCGCCGATCACGTCGTGCTCGTGCTGCCGTACACGAAGGAGAACCATCACACGATCGGCGCGGCCGAGCTCGCGAAGATGAAGCCCTCCGCGACGCTGACCAACATCGCGCGCGGCGGGATCGTCGACGATGCGGCGCTGGCCGTCGCGCTGCGCGCCGGGACGATCGCCGCGGCCGGCCTCGACGTGTACGAAGGCGAGCCGACGGTCCATCCGGCACTGCTCGAGGTGCCGAACGTCGTGCTGACGCCGCATATCGCGAGTGCGACCGAAAAGACGCGCCTCGCGATGGCGAACCTCGCCGCCGACAACCTGATCGCCGCGCTGGGCGAGGGGCCGCGCGCAGGGCAACCGCCGAATCCGATCAACCCTGACGTGATCGGGAAGCCGCGCGCATGACGATGACGTTGTTGCTTGCGGCGGTCGTCGTGCTGGCCGTCGCGCTTGCGGTGGCGATCGTCGCGCTCGTGCGTGGCGGTGGCCGCCACGACGATGCGGCGATACTCGGCGACCAGATCGAGGACGCCGCGCATGCGCAGGCGCGCGCAGTCGAGCGGCTCGAGCGCGAATTGCGCGGCGAGATCGTCGAGAACGCGCGCGGTTCGCGCACCGAGCTGGCCGGCAGCTTCGCGCAGCTTCAGCAGACGCTCGCCGCGCAACTGACGAGCGTTGCGACCGTGCAGAACAACCAGATCGAGGGTTTTGCGCAGCAGCTCGGCAAGCTCGTCGCCGGCAACGCGCAGCAGTTCGACGCGATGCGCGAGAGTGTGCAGCGCCAGGCGCAGCAGGCGCGCGAGGAGCAGACGGGCGCGCTCAGGCTGTTCGGCGACACGTTGAACCGGCAGCTCACGCAACTGACCGAAGCGAACGACCGCCGGATCGGCGAGGTGCGCGCGACGCTCGAACAGCGGCTGAAGGAAATCGAGACGAACAACGCGGCTAAGCTCGAGGAGATGCGCCGCACTGTCGACGAGAAACTGCACGCGACGCTTGAGCAGCGGCTCGGCGAATCGTTCAAGCTCGTGTCGGACCGGCTCGAGCAGGTGCATCGCGGGCTCGGCGAGATGCAGACGCTCGCGGCGGGCGTTGGCGACCTGAAGAAGGTGCTGACCAACGTGAAGACGCGCGGTACCTGGGGCGAAGTGCAGCTCGAGGCGCTGCTCGAACAGATGCTGACGCCCGAGCAGTACGCGAAGAACGTCGCGACGGTACCGAAGAGCAGCGAGCGCGTCGAGTTCGCGATCCGGCTGCCGGGGCGCGAGGCCGGCACGCGCGACGCGCCGCCCGTGTGGCTGCCGATCGACGCGAAATTTCCGCGCGAGGACTACGAGCGGCTGATCGACGCGCAGGAGCGTGCGGATGCGGTGGCGGTCGAGGAAGCGGCCCGCGCGCTCGAGGCACGCGTGCGGCTGGAGGCGCGCACGATCGCCGAGAAGTATGTGGCGCCGCCGCACACGACCGATTTCGCGCTGCTGTTCCTGCCGACCGAGGGGCTCTATGCGGAGATCCTGCGTCGTCCGGGGCTGACCGACCTGCTGCAGCGCGACTATCGCGTGACGGTCGCCGGCCCGACGACGCTCACCGCACTGTTGAACAGCCTGCAGATGGGTTTCCGCACGCTCGCGATCGAGCAACGGTCGAGCGAGGTGTGGCAGGTGCTCGGGGCGGTGAAGACGGAGTTCGGCAAGTTCGGCGACGTGCTCGCGCGCACGAAGTCGCAGCTCGAAACGGTCACGCGCTCGATCGAGGCCGCGGAGCAGCGCACCCGCGTGATGAACCGCAAGCTGAAGCAGGTCGAGGCGCTGCCGGGCGATACGGCGGCAGGGCTGCTGGGTGCGGAAGGGGCCGACGGTGCCGATGCGGACGACGCATGACGCACATGGCCGACATCGGCTGGAAAGCAAAAACGGGCGCCGCGGCGCCCGTTTTCTTTTGACGCGATGGCCGGCGCGGCCGGCTCGCGGTCAATGCCCGGCAAGCGTATCCAGTGCGTCGCCGGTGACGCGAACGATGCGCCAGTCGGGCAGCACGGTTGCGCCCATCTTTTCGTAGAAATCGATCGCCGGCTGGTTCCAGTCGAGGACCGACCATTCGAAGCGTCCGCAACGGCGCTCGACGGCCAAGGCGGCGAGGTGACGCAGCATCGCGGTGCCGAGGCCCGTGCCGCGCTGCGACGGCTGCACGTACAGGTCCTCGAGATAGAGGCCGCGATGGCCGAGGAACGTCGAATAATTGTGGAAGAGCAGCGCATACGCGACGATCGCGCCGTCGTGCTCGGCCACTCTTGCCTCGGCGGCAGGCTGCTCGCCGAACAACGCGTCGGCGAGATCGGCCTCGGTTGCGACGAACAGGTGTGCGAGTTTCTCGAACTCGGCCAGCTCGCGCATCAGCGCGAGGATCGCGCCGACGTCGCGTGCCTGGGCCGCGCGGATCAGCGGTGTGCCGCTCACGCTTCTTCCGGCGGGTCGGACAGCACGATCTCGATGCCGCCGAAGCGCGATGCGACCCAGTTGTACGCGTGGCATGCGATCCACAGCAGCACGAAGCCGAGGATGGCGTTCAGCAGCAGCGCGCTCAGGATCGTGCTCAGTTCGACCATCCCGTAGCGAACGTACGCGACGAGAATGCCGAGCAGCACGATCGGCACGCTGAACGTCAGGTAGACGAGGATCAGCGCTTTTGCGGTCTGCCCCGCGGCGATCGACGAAATTTGTTTCTTCATGTGCGGATTGCCCCCGTAGAGATATACCGATAGTGGAATTCAGATCAGGCCGTCGAGCGGCAGGATGTCGACCGGGGTGCCCGCGTCGACTGCCGCGGTATCGTGGCCCAGGACGATGAAACAGTTGGCGGCCGCGAGGCCGCTCAGCGACGCGGAACTCTGCGAGCCGGCCGGTGCGACGTGCCAGCGGCCGTCGGCGGCGCGCGTCGCGACGCCGCGCAGGTAGTCGGTGCGGCCCGGGCGCGTCTTCAGCGCTTGCGTGCTGAGTGCGGTATGCATCGCCGGCGGCTGGGCCTGCGCGCCGGCCAGCGTCAGCAGCGCGGGGCGCACGATCGCGTAGAACGTCACGGCAGACGCGACCGGGTTGCCGGGCAGGCCGAAGAACAGTGCGTGACCGGCGCCTTCGGCGGCGCGTGCGAGCGTGCCGCACGCGAGCGGCCGGCCGGGACGCAGCGCGACGCTGGCGAAAGTCACGTCGCCGAGCCGTGCCATGACGTCGCGCGTGAAGTCGGCTTCGCCGACCGATACGCCGCCCGACGTGATCACCGCATCGGCCTGCGCGGCGACCGCGCCGCGCAAGGCGGCTTCGAGCGCGGCCGGGTCGTCGCGGACGATCCCGAGATCGACCGCGTCGACATGCAGCCTTTCGAGCATCGCGATCAGCATCCCGCGGTTGCTGTCGTACAGGGCGCCGGGGCCGAGCGGCTCGCCGGGCTCGCGCAGTTCGTCGCCGGTGGAGAACACGGCGACGCGCACGCGCCGGCGCACCGCAACTTCGGGGAAACCGAACGACGCGAGCAGGCCGAGATCGGACGGCCGCAGGATGCGGCCTGCGGCGAGCGCGCACGCGCCGCGCGCGAGATCCTCGCCGGCCTTGCGGCAGTTCGCTCCGCGCGCGATGTCGTGCGCGGCGAAGTGGATCGTGTCGCCGTCGACGCGCACGCGTTCCTGCGGAATCACCGTGTCGCAGCCGGCCGGCATCGGCGCGCCCGTCATGATGCGCACGCATGATCCGGCCGCTACGGCGCCGTCGAACGGATGGCCGGCGAGCGCGGTGCCGGCGACCGCCAGCGTGACCTCCGCTTGCGGTGATGCGTGCGTGCCCGTACTGCCGTCGAACGCATAGCCGTCCATCGCCGAGTTGTCGTACGCGGGAATGTCGAACGGGGCGTTCACGTCGGCCGCGAGCACGCGGTCGAGTGCATCGCGCAGCGCCACCGTGTCGCACGCGTCGACCGGCACCGCGAAGCGGCACGCGAGCGCCTGCGCGTCGGCGAGCGACAGCGGGGCATCGGAATCGGGTGCGGTTCGGGGGGCGGGCGAGGATTGCGTGATCATCAGTCGGACTGCGCCGCAAGGCGTATCGGGTTCGTGGCCGGTGGCGCGAGGAGGGTGCCTGGGCGCGGGTTGCGCGTGCGGCGGGCGGGAACCGCGCGGGTGCCGTCAGCGGCGGGCCAGCGCGGCGAGTTCCTGCCAGGAGTTGGCATTGTAAAACGCACGCTCGTCGTGAAACTCGACTTCGACCGTCTTGTGGCGTGCGTACCACGCACGCACCTTGCGGTCGCCGGCGGCGAGCCGGGCGGCGAGATCGTCAGCCAGCGACGTGCGCAGCAGCGCGAACGTCGGCTGCGGCGAGCGCACTTGTTGTGCATCGACGGTCACCGCCATGGCGATGTCGGCCTGCCGCGCGTCGAGCGCCGCCTGCAACCGTGCGACGAGGTCGGCCGGCAGATAAGGTGTATCGCATGGCGAGCACGCGACGAGCGGCGCGCGTGCCGCCCGCATGCCGGCAAGCAGGCCCGCGAGCGGGCCGGGGAAGTCGGGTGTTTCGTCCGCGACGATGCGCGCGTCGAATGGCGCGCCGAGTTCGGCATAGCGATCGGCATGGCGATTCGCGCTGATCAGCGTCTCGTCGACCTGCGGCGAGAGCCGGCGCAGCACGTGCAGCGCGAGCGGCGTGCCGTCGAGCAACTGCAGGCCCTTGTCGACGCCGTCCATGCGTGTGGCACGCCCGCCTGCGAGCAGCAGGCCGGCGATCGTGGGAGAGACGGAAGCGGGCATGGTAAGAGGGCGGGATGGGCGGCGTGCGTCAGCCGCCGATATACGACATCTCGACCCGCTTGCCGGCGCCGTCGGGCACGGCGTCGGCCGACGCGCTGCCGCGCAGTTGTGAATAACGGTCGGTGCGGGCCTGCCAGATGCGGGCGATCGCGGTCGCGATCTCGGCGTCGCTCGCGCCGCCGCGCACGAGCGCGCGCAGATCGTGGCCGGTCGACGCGAACAGGCACAGGTACAGCTTGCCTTCGGTCGACAGCCGCGCGCGCGTGCAGTCGCCGCAGAAGGCCTGTGTGACGCTGGAAATCACGCCGATCTCGCCGCCGCCGTCCGCATAGCCCCAGCGCTGCGCGGTTTCGGCCGCCGTGTGCGGATCGAGCGGTACGAGCGGGAAGTGTTCGGCGATCCGTGCGATGACGTCGGCCGATGGCAGCACCTCGGTCATGTTCCAGCCGTTCGACGTGCCGACGTCCATGTATTCGATGAAGCGCAGGATCACGCCGGTGCCGCGGAAACGCTCGGCCATCGGCAGGATCTCGCTGTCGTTGGTGCCGCGCTTCACGACCATGTTGACCTTGACCGGCGCGAGGCCCACGGCCTGGGCCGCGAAGATGCCGTCGAGCACGTCGGCGCTCGCGAACTCGGCATCGTTCATGCGCTTGAACAACGTATCGTCGAGCGCGTCGAGGCTGACCGTCACGCGCGTGAGCCCGGCGTCCTTCAGCGCGCGCGCCTTGCGTGCGAGCAGCGAACCGTTGGTCGTGAGCGTCAGGTCGAGCGGGCGGCCGTCGTGCGTGGTCAGGCGGGCGAGGCGCTCGATCAGGAATTCGAGATTCTTGCGCAGCAGCGGCTCGCCACCCGTGATGCGGATCTTCTCGACGCCGTGTGCGACAAAGAGTCGCGCCACGCGTTCGATTTCCTCGTGCGTGAGCAGCGCGCTATGCGGCAGGAACGGGTAGTCCTTGTCGAAGACGGCGCGCGGCATGCAGTACACGCAGCGGAAGTTGCAGCGATCCGTCACCGAAATGCGCAGGTCGCGCAGCGGCCTGGCGAACGTGTCGGCCAGCGTGCCGTCCGGGGCGTGCGCGACGCCGGAGACGTCCGGCATCCCGCTGACGTCGGCGAGAGGAATGATGCGTCGGGACATGTTGAAAGAAGTGCGAACCAGACCTCTATTTTAGCCGCAAGCGGCGGGTCGGTCCGGTGGGCGGAAACCCGCAGCGCGGACATGAAAAAGCCCGCCGGAGGCGGGCTTTTCCTGGTCGGACGATGCGTCGATCAGTGATGCGTCGTTTCGACCTGCTGCATCGGGGCCGTATCGACCGGCGGCAGCGCCTTGCGTTCGCGCGGCACGCGAGCCGGACGCGGGAGGCGCGACGCGGCTTCCTGCGCAGCGGCGAACTTGCCGGCGTCCGTGTTCACCCAGACGAGACCAGCCTGCTCCAGCACGGTGTCCAGGCTCGCCGAAGCGGGCGCGGCTGCCGGTTGGGCGGGGGCCGGAGCCGGTGCCGGTGCGGCGACGGCCTCGACCGGCGCGGCTTCGACATGGGCCGGCTCCGCAGCCACCGGAGCGGCTTCGGTCGTCACGGCCGGCGCGGCTTGCTCGACGGGGGCCTGCTGAGGCGCCTCGACGGCGACAGGCGCTGCCGGCACTTCGAACGCGTCGGTCGGCGAAACCGCGACCGGAGCCGGACCGGCTTCCGTATCGACGGCCGGTGCGACCGGGGCCGGTTCTGCTGCCTGGGCGACCACTGCTGCTTCGACCGGTGCTGCCTCGACGTGTACCGGTGCCGGCTGCGGCTCGACAGCGGCCGGTGCTGCCGGTTCGGCATGGTGCTCGACCACGGCTTCGGCGACGACGGCGCTTGCCGCGGCGGCTGCCACGACGACTGCCGGTGCGGCCGGGTGGGCCGGTTCGGCAGCAGCCGGTGCTTCCGGCGTCACGGCTTGCACCGTCACTTCGCCTTCTGCGCCTTGCTCGGCGTGGTCGACGCCTGCGCCGTCTTCCTCGCGCTCGCGACGACCGCCGCGGCGGCCGCGACGGCGACGGCGACGTTCCTCGCCATCACGCGCGCCGGCTTCCGCATCGGCTGCCAGCTCGGCGCCGGGCAGGGCTTCCGCGACGGCCTTGTCGGCTTCCGCGTCCGGATGGGTTTCGCCGCGGGTGACGGTTTCCAGCGTGGCCGCATGCTGGGTCGGCTTGCGGCGCTCGCCGCGCTCGCGACGTTCCTGGCGCTCGCCACGACCGGCTGCTTCAACGCCTTCCGGCTGCTCGACACGCTCGCGCGGTTCACGCGGTTCACGCGGTTCGCGGTTCTCACGCGGTTCGCGCGGCTCACGGCTTTCACGCGGCTCGCGGCCTTCACGCGGGCTACGGCCCTCGCGACCTTCGCGGTTCTCGCGACCTTCACGCGGTTCACGACCCTCGCGCGGTTCGCGGCCTTCACGCGGCTCACGAGCCTCACGCGGTTCGCGCACTTCCTTGCCTTCGCGCTCCTGGCGTTGCTGCTGGCCACGGCCTGCCGCGACCTGGTCGCGGCCGCCTGGCGCCTGCTGGGCGCCGCCGCGACGGTTGCGGTTGCGATCGCCACCGCGTTCGCCGCGTTGCTCGGACTTCTCGGCGCGTTCGCCGCGAGCCGGACGGGCTGCCTGCTCCTTCGCCGGGGCCGGAGCAACCGGTGCGGGTGCGGGCGCCGGCGATACGCCGAACAGACCCTTCAGCCAGCCGATGAAGCCGCCGGTTGCCGGCGCGACAGGCGCGGGCGCTGCAACGGGTTCGACCGGGCGCTGCGGTGCCGGGCTCGGGGCCGGACGCTCGGGCGTGATGCCCTTGACCGCGGCTTCCTGCTTCGGCTTCACTTCCGCCGCGCGCTTGCTGTAGCCGGTTTCCGACTCGAGTTCGCGGGCGGCTTCCTCGGCCATCTTCCAGGACGCGCGCGGGTCGTCGAGACGGGCGTCGTCGTGGCGCAGGCGCTCGAGCTTGTAGTGCGGCGTATCGAGGTGCTTGTTCGGGATCAGCACGATGCCGACCTTGAAGCGCGACTCGATCTTGTTGATTTCCTGACGCTTTTCGTTGAGCAGGAAGGCGGTCACCTCGACCGGCACCTGGCAGTGGATCGCCGCGGTGTTTTCCTTCATCGCTTCTTCCTGAATGATCCGCAGGACCTGCAGCGCGGACGATTCGGTATCGCGGATGTGACCGGTGCCGTTACAACGCGGGCAGGTCACGTGGCTGCCTTCCGACAGGGCCGGACGCAGGCGCTGGCGCGACAGTTCCATCAGGCCGAAGCGGGAGATCTTGCCCATCTGGACGCGCGCGCGGTCATGCTTGAGCGCGTCTTTCAGGCGCTGCTCGACTTCGCGCTGGCTCTTCGCCGATTCCATGTCGATGAAATCGATCACGATCAGGCCGCCGAGGTCGCGCAGGCGGAGCTGCCGGGCGACTTCGTCGGCTGCTTCGAGGTTCGTGCGGGTCGCCGTTTCCTCGATGTCCGCGCCCTTGGTCGCACGCGCGGAGTTCACGTCGATCGCGACGAGCGCTTCGGTGTGGTCGATCACGATCGCGCCGCCCGACGGCAGCGGCACCGTGCGCGAGTACGCGGTTTCGATCTGGTGTTCGATCTGGAAGCGGGAGAACAGCGGCACGTCGTCGTGGTAGCGCTTCACCTTCGCGACGTTGTCCGGCATCACGATGTCCATGAATGCGCGGGCCTGATCGTGGATTTCGTTCGTGTCGATCAGGATTTCGCCGATATCGGGCTGGAAATAGTCCCGGATCGCGCGGATCACGAGGCTCGATTCCAGATAGATCAGCATCGGCTGGCCGGGGTTGCCGCTTTGCGACGCCGCTTCGATCGCGCGCCACAGTTGCAGCAGGTAGTTCAGGTCCCACTGCAGTTCCTCGGCGCTGCGGCCGATGCCCGCGGTACGGGCGATCATGCTCATGCCGTCCGGGATCTGCAGTTGCGCCATCGTCTCGCGCAGTTCCTGACGCTCGTCGCCTTCGATCCGGCGCGACACGCCGCCGCCGCGCGGATTGTTCGGCATCAGGACCAGGTAGCGGCCGGCGAGCGAGATGAACGTGGTGAGGGCGGCGCCCTTGTTGCCGCGCTCTTCCTTCTCGACCTGGACGATCAGTTCCTGGCCTTCGCGCAGGGCATCCTGGATGCGCGCGGAGCGCATGTCGATGCCTTCCTTGAAGTACTGGCGGGCGACTTCCTTGAACGGCAGGAAGCCGTGGCGGTCTTCGCCGTAGTTGACGAAGCACGCTTCGAGCGACGGCTCGATACGGGTGATGACACCTTTGTAGATATTGCCTTTGCGCTGTTCGCGCCCGGCTGTCTCGATGTCGATGTCGATGAGCTTCTGCCCATCGACGATGGCGACGCGCAGCTCCTCCTGCTGCGTCGCATTGAACAGCATGCGTTTCATGAACGACTCCAGGCGGCTCTGCTGGCGGCGCCTCGCGGTTGTCAGTCGCGAGGGCGGGAACGACGGCAGGCCGCGCCTTGTTGTGTTGTCACGAGCACGCTGGAGCGGGAACGATGGCGGGGAGAATTGCCTGAAGAGGCGCTTGGGCCCGAAAGACGGGGCCGGCGGCCATAGGGCACCTGCGAACACGGCTTCAAAGCACGGCGTCCACACACCGCACGCTGTCAAAGCGCGCTAAGCCTGAGGCCGGGCACTGCCGCGGGGCGCGTCGCCATGCGACGCGCGTGCCAACGGGCGGCAGATGCTGCGGCTCGGGCCGCAGCGGGGAGTATCGAATCCAGCCCGACTTTCCCGCCTGGGGTGTACTTCCCTGGTTTGACGTCGCCAGGCCCCGCACGCTTCGCGGAGCCAAATCGGGCGCAACGCCGTAATTTTCGCAACCGGCAGCCTGCGCGGACGCACTTCGCGCCGTCGGGCTGCCGATCAAATTCTTTTCAACCAACTTTCCGTTACCGCGGCGCCTTGCCGACCGAATCCGCCTGTGGGCGCGATCCTTGCCGACGGGCGGCGCCGTGCGTGCAACTTGCTGCATCTCTTTGATTAGGGGCGAGCAGCAGACCCCCGGCGCAAGTAAAATAACGGTTTGCGCTTGCGCCTTGCCCGGTTGGTCCGGGCCGGCCGGTGAGGCCGCCCGCAACGTCAGGCTGGGCAAAATTATATTCAGTATGAACGAGTTAGGCAAAATATCCCAGAATTCGGTCGCAAGCGGCCAGGTATCGATGATCGAGATCGATGAAAACTCGGCCGGTCAGCGTATCGACAACTTCCTGTTGCGCGTCTGTAAAGGCGTGCCGAAAAGCCATATTTACCGGATCCTGCGCAGCGGCGAAGTGCGCGTGAACAAGGGTCGGGTCGATGCGCAGTATCGGCTCGCGTTCGGCGACATCGTCCGCGTGCCGCCCGTGCGCGTGGCCGCCGCCGACCTCGCGCGTGCCGAAGCCACCATCGTGCCGCCCGCGCACTTCGACGTGCTGTTCGAGGACGACGCGATGCTCGTCATCAACAAGCCGGCCGGGGTGGCGGTCCACGGCGGCAGCGGCGTCGCGTTCGGCGTGATCGAGCAGATGCGCCAGGCGCGCCCGCGCGCGAAATTCCTTGAACTCGTGCACCGGCTCGACCGCGAGACGTCCGGGATCCTGATGCTCGCGAAGAAGCGCACGGCGCTGGTGGGCCTGCACGAACAGATTCGCGAGAACAAGATGGACAAGCGCTACTTCGCGTGCGTCCACGGTGAATGGCAGCCCGACTGGGGCCGCCGCCGCGCGGTGAAGGCGCCGCTGTTCAAGTATTCGACCCCGGAAGGGGAGCGCCGCGTGCGGGTGCAGGACGACGGGCTGCCGTCGCATACGGTGTTCAACCTCGTCGATCTGTGGCCCGAGTACGCGCTTCTCGAGGCGGAACTCAAAACGGGTCGGACCCATCAGATTCGTGTGCACCTCGCGCATCTCGGGCTGCCGATCGCCGGCGACGCCAAGTATGGCGATTTCGCACTGAACAAGGCGCTGGCGCGCGCGAATGCGCAGCCGTCGTTGAAACGGATGTTCCTGCATGCGTACCGGCTGCGGCTCGCCCACCCGCTGACCGGCGAGGCACTGCAGTTCGATGCGCCGCTGCCGGACGAATGCCGGCGCTTCCTCGATCAACTCAGCGCACTGCGCGATACCGCCTGAACCGCATGGCTCGACAGCAATTTGACCTGATCGTCTTCGACTGGGACGGCACGCTGATGGATTCGACTGCGCACATCGCGCACAGCATCCAGGCCGCATGCCGCGATCTCGGCTTGCCCACGCCGTCCGACGAGGCGTCACGCTACGTGATCGGCCTCGGCTTGCGCGATGCGCTGCAGATTACGGCTCCGACCCTCGATCCGTCCGACTATTCGCGGCTCGCCGAGCGCTACCGCTATCACTATCTGCTCGACGACCAGCGCATCGAGTTGTTCGCCGGCGTGCGCGAGCTGCTGGCCGAGTTGCGCGACACGGGCTATCTGCTCGCCGTTGCAACCGGCAAGGGTCGGGTCGGGTTGAACCGCGTGCTCGACCAGTCGAAGCTGACGAGCCTGTTCGATGCGACGCGCTGCGCCGACGAGACCTTCTCGAAACCGCATCCGGCGATGCTGCACGAACTGTCCCGGGAATTGGGGCAGGACCTGTCGCGCACCGTGATGATCGGCGACACGACCCACGACCTGCAGATGGCCGCGAGTGCCGGGGCCGCTGGCGTCGGCGTCGCGTACGGCGCGCATACGGCCGACGCACTGGCCGCGCTCGCGCCGCGCTTCGTCGCGCCTGACGTAGGCGCGCTGGCCGCGTGGCTGCGGGAGCACGCATGAGCGCGGCGCCGGACGCCGTGCGCGTGTGCGCATCGGATGCGCTGGCCGACGGCGGCGCCGGCGTGCGCGTCGACGCGACGCTGCGCGGCGAGCAGGCCGTCGTGTTCTTCGTGCGCTACGAGGGCCAGGCATACGGTTACCTGAATCGCTGCGCGCATGTGCCGATGGAGCTCGACTGGGCCGAAGGGCAGTTCTTCGAATCGTCGGGCCTCTACCTGATGTGCGCGACGCATGGCGCGATCTACGAGCCGAACACCGGCAAGTGCGTCGGCGGCCCGTGCCGCGGCGGCCGCCTGCGGCCGGTCGAGGTCGACGAGCGCGACACGTCCGACGGGCGTGCGGTATTCTGGGTGCCCGACGCTGACCTGCGTCCCGCCGTTCCCGCCACGACCGACTAACGACAACCCTGCATGGCCGACCAACCGAATTCCCCTGATTCCTCCCCCCGTTCCGATAGCCGTGAACCGAACTGGGAGCGTGCGGCGCTCGAGCGGATCACGCTCGCGGCCGTCAAGGAGCAGCGCGCGGCGCGGCGCTGGAAGATCTTCTTCCGCTTCGCGTTCCTCGCCGTATTCGTGCTGTTCGCGTTCGCGCTGATCGATTTCTCGAGCGATTCGAAGTTCTCGTCGAGCGGGCGGCATACGGCGCTCGTGACGATCGACGGCGAGATCGCGGCCGGCGTCAACGCAAACGCCGACGACATCAACACGGCGCTCGACGCCGCGTTCGACGACGACGGCACGGCCGGTGTCGTGCTGCGGATCAACAGCCCGGGCGGCAGCCCGGTGCAGGCCGGGATGGTCTACGACGAGATCCGCCGGCTGCGCGCGAAGCATCCGGACAAGCCGTTGTATGTCGTCGTGACCGACATGTGCGCATCGGGCGGCTATTACATCGCGTCCGCGGCCGACAAGATCTTCGTCGACAAGGCGAGCATCGTCGGGTCGATCGGCGTGCTGATGGACGGGTTCGGCTTTACCGGGCTGATGGGCAAGCTCGGTGTCGAGCGGCGCCTGCATACGTCAGGTGAAAACAAGGGCTTCTACGACCCGTTCTCGCCGGAAACGCCGAAGATGGACGCGCATGCGCAAGCATTGCTCGACCAGGTGCACGCGCAGTTCATCAAGGCCGTGAAGGATGGCCGCGGCAAGCGGCTGCACGAGACGCCCGACATGTTCTCGGGGCTGTTCTGGACCGGCGAGAAGAGCGTCGAGCTCGGGCTGGCGGACGGTTACGGCACGACCGACACGGTCGCGCGCGACGTGCTGAAGGCGCCGGATCTCGTCGACTATACGGTGAAGGAAAGCCTGACGAACCGCGTCGCGCGCAAGTTCGGCGCGGCCGTCGGCGGCGCCGCGATGAAGGCGCTGACGGCAGGCGGCGCGTCGGTCAGCCTGCGCTGACCGGAGGCGGGCGGGCCGCGATGGCCCGCCGTTCACCTGGCGGATCGCCTGCCGCGTTCAGTTCGCCAGCAGCAGGAAGATCGCAGGGCGCTTGTGCAGATTCGGCGCGGGCGCCTTTTTCCAGTCCGCGACGGTGCGGCTCGCGATCGTCTCGGTCGCGAGGGTCAGGTCGGCCGCGACGCAGATCTGCGTCGACGGCGCGCAGGTCGCGACGAGCGTGTCGAGCATCGCCTGATTCCTGTACGGCGTTTCGATGAAGATCTGCGTCTGGCGCGCCTTGCGTGACAGTTGCTCGAGTTCGCGCAGGCGTTTGGCGCGCGCGGCCGCGTCGACCGGCAGGTAGCCGTTGAACGCGAAGCTCTGGCCATTCAGGCCCGACGCCATCAGGGCGAGCAGGATCGAACTCGGCCCGACGAGCGGCACCACCTTCACGCCGCGCTCGTGCGCGCGGCGCACCAGCAAGGCACCCGGGTCGGCGACGGCCGGGCAGCCGGCTTCGGACACGAGGCCGGCGTCCGCGCCGGCCAGTACGGGCGCGAGCAGCCGGTCGATGGCGCCGGCCGGCGTGTTGACGTTCAGTTCGCTGATCTCGATTTCCTGGATCGGGCGCGTCGTGCCGATCTTCTTCAGAAATGCACGCGTCGTCTTCGCGTTCTCGCCGATGTAATAGCCGAGCGTGCCGGCGCGCGCCTGCACGGCCGCGGGCAGGACGGCCGCGAGCATCGATTCGTCGCCTTCGCCGAGCGTGTTCGGGACGAGGTAAAGCGTGCCGGCGGTCATGCGCGGTCTCCACGGGTGGTCGCAAACAACGGATAGTCGGCGGCGCGCAGCATGCGCGTGAGCGCGATCAGCGGCAGGCCGACGAGCGCGGTCGGGTCATTCGAGTCGATCGCGTCGAGCAGCGCGATGCCGAGCCCTTCGGACTTCGCGCTGCCGGCGACGTCGTACGGCGTTTCGGCGCGCAGGTATGCATCGAGTTCGGCCTCGGGCAGCGAGCGGAAGCGCACGCGCGTGACGATGTCCTCGACCTGCGCTTCACCCGTCCGGCTGTCGTACAGGCACAGCGCGCTGTGGAATTCGACTTCGCGGCCCTGCATCGACACGAGTTGCGCGAGCGCGCGCTCATGGGTGCCGGGCTTGCCGATCTGGAGCCCGTCGAAGGTCGCGACCTGATCCGACCCGATCACGAGCACGCCGTCGGGCGCGTCGATCGTCGCGGCGACGGCGCGCGCTTTCGCACCGGCGAGCCGCAGGGCGGTCGCGGCCGGCGTTTCGCCGTCGTGCGGGGTTTCGTCAAGGTCGGGTGACACGACGTCGAAGGGGATGCCGAGGCGCTCGAGGAGCGCGCGGCGGTAGCGTGAACTGGAGGCAAGAATCAGCCGCGGCGGGCGGCAAACGGTATCCGGCATGGTCGGTTGGATCGGTGAGTCGTCAGGTGTTGTGCGGCGTTGCGCGGACGCAAGCTTAAGTGATTGACCGCAAAAGGTAAAACAGGTATGCTTTCCCGCTTTTCGTCGGCAGGCTTCCCCGTGTGGTGGCGCCTGCCGGGTCTTCGGAAGTAAAGTACGTCATCCGTGGATGAGCCGTACGCGAGCGGTACCAAGCCGGATTCGCAAGTCAGCCTGTAGGCAGGAGCGCACATGAACACTTCTTCTGGCAAACCGGCTGCGGCGCTTGATCCGCATGCAATCGACCTGTTCGAGTTCGCCCGCAGCGGGCGGCAGGCATCTGGTGCGGTGCGCCTCTCGCAACTGCCGCGCATGTTAAACGAAGTGCCCGCGGACGCGCCAGATCGCGACACGGTCTTCACATGGCAGGCGGAAGGGTTCACCCAGAAGGAATTGCAGGACGACGGCGCCGACGGGCAGCAGCCGTATCTGCGACTTGCGGTGCACGGCCATGCGTGGCTCACGTGCCAGCGCTGCATGACCCCGTACGACCAGGCGTTCGACGTCGACATGACGTACCGGGTCGTCGCGACCGAAGAAGAAGCTGAAGAATTTCCGCTCGACGACGATGAAGCCGATGTGATCGTGGGCTCACGCCAGTTCGATCTCGTCGACTTGATCGAAGAGGAATTGCTGCTTTCGTTGCCGCTCGTGCCCAAGCACGAGGTTTGCCCGGCAGTTCACGAAAGCCTCGTGTCGGGTGCGAGCGGTCCTGCGGAAGAGGCGGACGAAGAGTCCGACGAAGCCGGGGACGAAGGCAAACGGCCGAATCCGTTCGCAGCGCTGCAAGCGCTGAAGAAGGACGGTGACGGCACCAAGAAACACTAAGCAGTTGTGGCGCGGGAAGGCGTAAAGGCTTTGGGCCAGGGTAGTTAAGCGCCGGATCGGGCTGTGTTAGAATCCGGAAAATTATTTAGGAGTTAGTCATGGCAGTCCAGCAAAACAAGAAGTCGCCGTCGAAGCGCGGCATGCATCGTTCGCACGATTTCCTGACGGCAGCGCCGCTGGCAGTCGAGCCGAGCACGGGTGAAGTGCATCTGCGTCACCACGTCAGCCCGAACGGCTACTACCGCGGCAAGAAAGTCGTCAAGACGAAGAACGACTAAGCGTCAAGTCACGCGTTGCGCGCTACGCTTGCCGTTCGCGTGACAACTGGTTCGCTTGACACTTTCCTGGCTCAACAAAAAGGCGGCATTCAACTGCCGCTTTTTTGTGCCTGAAATTCGTCGCATTCCATGACCGTAAAGCTCACAATCGATTGCATGGGAGGCGACCACGGCCCGTCCGTGACCGTTCCCGCGGCAGTCAAGTTCGTCCGCGCGCATCCCGATGCGCACCTGATGCTCGTCGGCATCGAAAGCGCGATCCGCGCTCAGCTGAAAAAGCTGAAAGCCCTCGACGATCCCGCGCTGACCATCGTTCCCGCCACCGAAGTCGTGGCGATGGACGACCCTGTCGAAGTGGCGCTGCGCAAGAAGAAGGATTCTTCGATGCGCGTCGCACTCAACCACGTCAAGGAAGGCGCGGCGCAGGCCTGCATCTCCGCCGGCAATACCGGCGCGCTGATGGCCGTTTCCCGTTACGTACTCAAGACGCTGCCCGGCATCGAGCGGCCCGCGATCGCGTTCGCACTGCCGAACCCGACCGGCTACACGATGATGCTGGACCTCGGCGCGAACGTCGACTGCGAGCCGCAGCACCTGCTGCAGTTCGCGGAAATGGGGCACGCACTCGTGGCGGCGCTCGAAGGCAAGGAGCGTCCGACGATCGGCCTGCTGAACATCGGCGAAGAGGTGATCAAGGGCAACGAGACGATCAAGCGCGCAGGCGAACTGCTGCGTGCCAGCACGCTCAATTTCCGCGGCAACGTCGAAGGCAACGACATCTACAAGGGCACGGTCGACGTGATCGTGTGCGATGGCTTCGTCGGCAACGTCGCGCTGAAGACGTCCGAGGGGCTCGCGCAGATGCTGTCGGACATCATCCGCGAGGAGTTCGGCCGTTCGCTGATGTCGAAGCTGATGGCGCTGCTCGCGCTGCCTGTCCTGATGCGTTTCAAGAAGCGCGTCGACCACCGCCAGTACAACGGCGCAGCGCTGCTGGGGCTGAAGAGCCTCGTGATCAAGAGCCACGGTTCTGCCGATGCCTACGCGTTTGAGTGGGCGATCAAACGCGGGTATGATGCCGTCAAAAACGGCGTGCTGGAGCGCCTCGCGCGCGCGATGGCGGATAATTCAGTGTCGCTCGGCGAAGGCGAGCACGACGCGGGCGGTGCGGGCCATGCAAGCCCTGCCGCAGGCCATCACGCCGACCCTTCCGCCGCGCAATCCTCTAAAGCATAAATGGCCCAATCGACTCTCTATTCCCGCGTGCTCGGCACGGGCAGCTACCTGCCGCCTGACCGCGTCACGAACCAGCAGTTGACCGATCGCCTTGCGAAGGAAGGCATCGAGACGAGCGATGAATGGATCGTTGCGCGCACGGGTATCCATGCGCGCCATTTCGCCGCACCCGACGTCACGACCAGCGATCTCGCGCTCGAGGCGTCGCGTCGCGCGATCGAAGCCGCCGGCATCGATCCGCAGTCGATCGACCTGATCATCGTCGCGACTTCGACCCCCGATTTCGTGTTCCCGAGCACCGCGTGCCTGCTGCAGAACAAGCTCGGCATCAAGAACGGCGGCGCGGCATTCGACGTGCAGGCCGTGTGCTCGGGCTTCGCGTACGCGATGGCGACGGCGGACAGCTTCATCCGCAGCGGCCAGCACCGCACGGCGCTCGTCGTCGGCGCGGAGACGTTCTCGCGCATTCTCGACTTCAAGGACCGCACGACTTGCGTGCTGTTCGGCGACGGCGCGGGCGCGGTGATCCTGTCCGCGTCGGAAGAGCCGGGCGTGCTCGGCAGCGCGCTGCACGCGGACGGCAGCTATTCGCACATCCTCTGCACGCCGGGCAACGTCAACCGCGGCGTGATCGAAGGCAGCGCGTTCCTGTACATGGACGGGCAGGCCGTGTTCAAGCTCGCGGTCAACGTGCTCGAGAAGGTCGCGATCGAGGCGCTCGCGAAGGCGAATCTCGCGCCCGAGCAGATCGACTGGCTGATTCCGCACCAGGCCAACATCCGCATCATGACCAGCACCTGCCGCAAGCTCGGCCTGCCGCAGGAGCGCATGGTCGTGACGGTCGACCAGCACGGCAACACGTCGGCCGCGTCGATCCCGCTCGCGCTCGATACCGCGGTGCGCGACGGTCGCATCCAGCGCGGCCAGCACGTGCTGATCGAAGGCGTCGGCGGCGGCTTTACCTGGGGCGCGTCGGTCTTCCGCTACTGATCCGCGGCGCGCGACAGCTGCGCGCGGATCCCATCGGCGCGCCATTCGTGCGCGCCGTCCGAATCGATTCAATTGGGGACGATATGAAATTTGCATTCGTATTTCCGGGGCAGGGCTCGCAGGCGGTCGGCATGCTCAACGCATTCGCCGATCTGGCCGTCGTGCGCGAGACGCTCCAGGAAGCGTCCGATGCACTCAATCAGGATCTCGGCAAGCTGATCGCCGAAGGCCCGGCCGAAGAGCTGAACCTCACCACCAACACGCAGCCCGTGATGCTGACCGCAGCCTATGCGTGCTATCGCGCGTGGCAGCAGGCAGGCGGCCCGGCGCCGGCGATCGTCGCCGGCCACAGCCTCGGCGAATACACGGCGCTCGTCGCTGCCGGCGCGCTCGCGTTCAAGGACGCGGTGCCGCTCGTGCGCTTCCGCGCGCAGGCGATGCAGACGGCCGTGCCGGTCGGCCAGGGCGGCATGGCCGCGATCCTGGGCCTCGATGACGACACGGTGCGCGCGGTCTGCGCCGAAGCCGCGGAAGCGGGCGTCGTCGAAGCGGTGAACTTCAATGCCCCCGCGCAGGTCGTTATCGCAGGCAACAAGGCCGCGGTCGAAAAGGCCTGCGAGATCGCGAAGGCGAAGGGCGCGAAGCGCGCACTGCCGCTGCCGGTGTCGGCGCCGTTCCATTCGTCGCTGCTCAAGCCGGCGTCGGACCAACTGCGCGACTATCTTGCGAACGTCGACGTCAAGGCGCCGCAGATTCCGGTCGTCAACAACATCGACGTCGCCGTGGTCAGCGATCCGGCTGCGATCAAGGATGCGCTGGTGCGCCAGGCCGCGGGCCCGGTGCGCTGGGTCGAGTGCGTGCAGCACATCGCCGGCACGGGCGTCACGCACGTGATCGAATGCGGCCCGGGCAAGGTGCTCGCCGGCCTGACGAAGCGCATCGACGGCAACCTGACGGGCGCGTCGGTATTCGATCCGGCTTCGCTCGACGAAGCGCTCAAGCTGGTGACCGCCTGACGCGGCGCCATTTCTCAAGAGACGGATATTCGATTCATGGACAAGACTCTCGATAAACAGGTTGCGATCGTCACCGGCGCATCGCGCGGCATCGGCCGTTCGATCGCGCTCGAGCTCGCGCGCCTGGGTGCGACGGTGATCGGCACGGCGACGAGCGAATCGGGCGCCGCTGCGATTACCGCGGCGTTCGCGGAAGCGGGCGTCACGGGCCGCGGCGCGGTGCTGAACGTCAACGACGCGGCAGCCGCCGAGGCGCTGATCGACGCGACCGTGAAGGAATTCGGCGCGCTGAACGTGCTCGTCAACAACGCGGGCATCACGCAGGACCAGCTCGCGATGCGGATGAAGGACGAGGACTGGGACGCGGTGATCGACACCAACCTGAAGTCGGTGTTCCGCCTGTCGCGCGCGGTGCTTCGCCCGATGATGAAGGCGCGTGGCGGCCGCATCATCAACATCACGTCGGTGGTCGGCTCGGCCGGCAACCCGGGTCAGGTCAACTACGCGGCTGCGAAGGCCGGCGTGGCGGGCATGACGCGTGCGCTTGCACGTGAAATCGGCAGCCGCGGCATCACCGTGAACTGCGTGGCGCCGGGCTTCATCGACACCGACATGACGAAGACGCTGCCGGAAGAACAGCAGGCCGCGCTCAAGACCCAGATTCCGCTCGGCCGCCTCGGCAGCCCGGAAGACATCGCCCATGCCGTCGCGTTCCTCGCATCGCCGCAAGCCGGTTACATCACCGGTACGACGCTGCACGTGAACGGCGGCATGTACATGTCGTAACGATTTTCGTTTACCATCCGCGCCGTATCCCGTTTTTCAGGCGGACCGGCGCTTGATCGACCATCAAGCCAACGCGCGTTTTGGCGTCAGCAAACCTGATAAAATGCGCGCACTTGTAAATCTGAACTTTCCCTCGGAGGGGTAATGGACAACATCGAACAACGTGTCAAGAAGATCGTCGCTGAACAACTGGGCGTCGCGGAAGCCGAGATCAAGAACGAAGCTTCGTTCGTGAACGACCTGGGCGCCGACTCGCTCGACACGGTCGAACTGGTGATGGCTCTGGAAGACGAGTTCGGCATGGAAATCCCGGACGAAGAAGCAGAGAAGATCACGACCGTTCAGCAAGCGATCGACTACGCTCGCGCGAACGTCAAGGCGTAAGCGCCTTTCGCGCTTGTCCGCCACGTCGCCGCGATCTTCGCGATTGACGCGCCATCCTGCCGGCTTCGCGCCGGACGGACTAACAGCCACAGGGCTCGCAGGGCTGGTTCCTGTGGCCACTGTGGCTTTTGTTTTTGTCATCCAATAATGGAAAAGAGGTTACCGTGAGCCGCCGTCGTGTTGTTGTTACAGGCCTGGGGCTGATTTCGCCTGTTGGCAATAATGTTGCCGACGGCTGGGCCAATCTCGTCGCCGGCAAGTCCGGTATCGCCACCGTCACGAAGTTCGATGCGTCGAACCTCGCCTGCCATTTCGCGGGCGAAGTGAAGGGCTTCAGCGCCGAGGAGTACATCCCGGCGAAGGAAGCCCGGAGCATGGATACGTTCATCCATTACGGCATCGCCGCCGGCGTCCAGGCCATCAAGGACAGCGGGCTGGAAGTGAACGAAGCCAATGCGGAGCGCATCGGCGTGATGGTCGGTTCCGGCATCGGCGGCCTGCCGATGATCGAAGATACGCACCAGACCTACGTCGATCGCGGCCCGCGCCGGATTTCGCCATTCTTCGTGCCGGGTTCGATCATCAACATGATCTCGGGTCACCTGAGCATCATGTTCGGCCTGAAGGGCCCGAACCTCGCGGCCGTGACGGCCTGCACGACCGGCCTGCACAGCATCGGCCTCGCCGCGCGCCTGATCCAGGCCGGCGACGCCGACGTGATGGTTGCGGGCGGCGCCGAATCGACGGTGTCGCCGCTCGGCATCGGCGGTTTCGCGGCAGCGCGTGCGCTGTCGACCCGCAACGACGATCCGGCCAGCGCATCCCGTCCGTGGGACAGGGACCGCGACGGCTTCGTGCTGGGCGAGGGTGCCGGCGTGATGGTGCTCGAGGAGTACGAAGCGGCGAAGGCACGCGGCGCGAAGATCTACGCGGAAGTCTCGGGCTTCGGCATGACGGGCGACGCGTACCACATGACCGCGCCGAACATGGACGGCCCGCGCCGCTGCATGGTCGCGGCACTGCGCGACGCCGGCATGAACGCGGACGAGGTCCAGTACCTGAACGCGCACGGCACGTCGACGCCGCTGGGCGACAAGAACGAGTCCGACGCGGTGAAGGCGGCCTTCGGCGAGCATGCGTACAAGATCGTCGTGAACTCGACGAAGTCGATGACGGGCCACCTGCTGGGCGGCGCGGGCGGCCTCGAATCGGTGTTCACGGTGCTGGCGCTGCACAACAACGTGTCGCCGCCGACCATCAACATCTTCAACCAGGACCCGGAGTGCGATCTCGACTACTGCGCGAACACCGCGCGTGACATGAAGATCGACGTTGCCGTGAAGAACAACTTCGGCTTCGGCGGTACGAACGGCACGCTGGTGTTCAAGCGCGTCTGACGCCGCAATCGCTTGACGAGTCCATTCGATGCTCCGGCCGGGCGCCCGCAACGCTTTGCGTTGCGGGCCTCGGCCGTGTCGTATTTCGTGCTGGCCGTGTTCGTCGCGTCGGCTACCGCGTCGGCCTACCTGTTCTGGGCGCCGCGCGCGGGCGCGGCCGCCGGCGCAGGCGTGTCAGCCGTGACGGCCGCGCTGCTGGCCGTGTGTGCTGCGCGGGCCTGTGCCCGCCGGCTGCCGGCCGAGTTGCAGATCGACGCGTTCGGGGAAGTCGCGGCGTTTGGCCGCACCGGACGCCTGCTGGCACGCGGCCGAGTGACGGGGCATGCGCACTGGAGCAGCCTGCTGCTGGTGCTGTCGGTCGGGCAGGGTGCCCGGCGGGCCCGGCCGCTGCTGATTCCGGCCGATGCGCTCGACGCCGCATCGTTCAGCGCGCTGTCCGTGCTGGCGAGAACGGCGGGCGCGGCGGGGCGGGTTTGACGGCGGCACGGTTACCTACCGTAACCAGCGGCCGGCGCGGGAACGCTACAATAGCGCTCCGCGTTGCATCCCTAGTTAACGGATTTGTCAGGTGAGTGAAAAAGAAATCGATCAGGCTCTGGTCGAGCGCGTACAGAAGGGCGACAAGGCAGCGTTCGAACTCCTGGTCTCCAAATACCACCGCAAGATCATTCGGCTGATTTCGCGCCTCGTGCGGGATCCCGCCGAGGTCGAGGATGTGGCCCAGGACGCGTTCATCAAGGCGTATCGTGCGCTGCCGCAATTCCGCGGCGAGTCGGCGTTCTATACGTGGTTGTACCGAATTGCCGTCAACACGGCGAAGAACTACCTTGCGACGCAAGGCCGCCGGGCGCCGACCTCGACGGAGGCCGATGCGGAGGAAGCGGAAACTTTCTCCGACGCAGACCAACTAAGGGATATCAACACGCCTGAGTCGATGTTGATGAGCAAGCAGATTGCCGAGACGGTCAACGCTGCCATGGCTCTGCTGCCCGAAGAACTGCGCCAGGCAATTACGCTGCGCGAGATCGAGGGCCTGAGCTACGAAGAGATCGCGGAAATGATGGGCTGTCCGATCGGGACGGTCCGGTCGCGGATCTTCCGCGCACGCGAGGCAATCGCTGCCAAATTGCGTCCGCTGCTCGATACGCCCGAAGGCAAGCGCTGGTAAGCGCGACAGGCGGAGCGACGCGGGTCGGGGTCTAGTTACGGTTAGAGTCGTGAAGTCACGACGGGGTGTGCAAGATGGGGAGCATCATGGGGTCGGTCAATACGCAGTCGCAAGCGTGCTCGCGCGGCGAGCGCCTTTCCGCGCTGGTCGACGGCGAAATGTTCGAGGGCCCGGACAACGGGCAGTTTCTGGCTGAGCTCAACCGCGCGGATCGCGCTGCGTGGGCCCATTACCACCTGATCGGCGATGCGCTGCGCTCGGACGAGCTCGCGCTGTCGCCCGCGCTGAGCGTGGCGTTCACCGCGCGCATGTCGGCTGCGCTCGAAAGCGAGCCGCACCTGCTCGCGCCAGCGGCCGCACCCGTCGCGCGCAAGCTGCTGTCGCTGCGCCGGCGCGTCGTGCCCGCGTTCGCGGTTGCTGCCGCGGCGGCCACGCTGACGTGGATCGTCGTCCCGCAAATGCAGACGGCCGGTGCCCCGGGCGCCGTCCAGGTCGCGTCGGCCGGTGCGCCGCAAGGCGGCAACCTGCAGCGCGTGACGGTGGCGCAGGCATCGGCCCAGCCGGGCCTGCAGGACGTCAACATCATCCGCGACGCCAGCCTCGACCAATACCTTGAAGCGCACCAGCAATTCGCGCAGCAGCCCGTCGTCACGGGTTCGATGCCGCTGATCCGCGCTGCCGTGACCACCACGCCAGGCCAATAAACCCGATGCGGACATTGCAGTTGAATCACGCCATCTCCGGATGGAAGCGGCTGCCGGCCCTCCTGCTTTGCGCAGCCGCCCTGTTGTCCGTTCAATCCCTTCCTGCCAGCGCCCAGCAACCGGACGATCCCGTCGCGACCCGCAAGGGTGCCGCCGACTGGCTCGACCGTGTCCAGCAAGCGGCGCAGCAGCAGAGCTACGAAGGCACGTTCGTCTACCAGCGCGGCGGGTATGTGCAGTCGTCGCGTATCGCGCACGTCGCGTCCCGCGACGGCGAGTTCGAGCGCATCGAGACGCTCGACGGCAAGCCGCGCAAGCTGCTGCGACATAACGACGAGCTGTACACGTTCGTGCCCGAGCGCAAGCTGTGCGTGGTCGAGCGCCGTCAGACGCGCGACTCGTTCCCCGCGCTGCTCGGCGCGAGCGGCGAGCACGTGATGTCCGTCTACGACGCGAAGTCGCTCGGCAAGGACCGCGTGGCAGGGATCGACGCGCAGGTCGTCGAACTCGTGCCGAAGGATGCGTACCGCTTCACGTACAAGCTGTGGGCCGACGCGCGCACGGGGCTGCTGCTGCGCTCGCAGACGCTCGATGCGAACGATCACGTGCTCGAGCAGATCGCGTTCTCGCAACTGCAGACGGGCGGCGCAAGCGGCGACAAGGCCGCGATCGCGGCCGGGATGCGCAACCTGAGCGGCTGGACGGTCGTGCGGCCGCCGGTCGCGACGGTCGACATGGAAGCACAGGGCTGGCAGCTCGCCCCGAGCGTGGCTGGTTTCCAGAAGATTCGCGAAGTACGCCGGCCGATGGCCGCGCGTGACGCGGGCGAGCCGCCGATCCCGGTCGATCAGGCCGTCTTCACCGACGGTCTCGCGACGATCTCGGTGTTCATCGAGCCGGCCGAAAAGAATACGCGCAAGGAAGGCGCGGGCAGCACCGGTGCGACGAACGTTCTCGTGAAGCGCCGCGGCGACTACTGGATCACCGTACTCGGAGAAGTGCCGCCGGCTACGTTGCAGCAGTTCGCGTCTGCCATAGAATACAAGGCTTCCAAGTAACGCTACGGCTTCCGACATGACGAAACTCACGCTGCGCAAAGTGCTCGCGGCGGCGGCGCTGTGTGCCTGCCTGCCGCTCGTCCCGCAAACCGCGGTCGCTGTCACGCCTCCCGCTGCCAGCCTTCCCGATTTCGCCGATCTCGTCGAAAAGGTCGGCCCCGCGGTCGTGAACATCCGGACCACCGCGAACGTGCCGGTACCCGGCCCGCGCGGCGTGCTTCCGCCGGGCTTCGACAACGGCGACATGTCGGAATTTTTCCGCCGCTTCTTCGGCATTCCGCTGCCGCAGGCGCCGGGCAACGGTAGCGGCAATGGCGGCGGCAATCCGAAGAACGCGCCGACGCCGGACAATCCGCCCGACACCGAACAGAATCGCGGCGTCGGCTCGGGCTTCATCGTGTCGGCCGACGGCTACGTGATGACCAATGCGCACGTCGTCGACGATGCGGACACCATCTACGTGACGCTGACCGACAAGCGCGAATTCAAGGCGAAGCTGATCGGCGTCGACGATCGCACGGACGTCGCGGTCGTCAAGATCCAGGCGTCGAACCTGCCGGTCGTCGCGATCGGCGATTCGAACAAGGTGCGCGTCGGCGAGTGGGTCGTCGCGATCGGTTCGCCGTTCGGCCTCGACAACACGGTCACGGCCGGCATCGTCAGCTCGAAGAGCCGCAATACCGGTGACTACCTGCCGTTCATCCAGACCGACGTTGCCGTGAACCCCGGCAACTCGGGCGGCCCGCTGATCAACATGCAGGGCGAGGTGATCGGCATCAACTCGCAGATCTACAGTCGTACCGGCGGCTTCATGGGCATCTCGTTCGCGATTCCGATCGACGAGGCGATGCGCGTGGCCGACCAGCTGAAGGCGACGGGCAAGGTCACGCGCGGCCGGATCGCGGTGGCGATCGGCGAGGTGACGAAGGACGTGGCCGATTCGATCGGGTTGCCGAAGGCCGAGGGCGCGCTCGTCAGCAGCGTCGAGCCGGGTGGCCCGGCCGACAAGGCGGGTATCCAGCCGGGCGACATCATCCTGAAGTTCAATGGCCGTTCGGTCGACGCGGCGTCGGATCTGCCGCGCATGGTCGGTGACACGAAGCCCGGCACGAAGGCGACGGTCAGCGTATGGCGCAAGGGTCAGGCACGCGATCTGCCGATCACGATCGCGGAAACGCCGGCCGAAACGACGGCAAAGGCCGAGCAGCGCAAGAACGCGCCGCAGAAGCCGCGCCAGACCAATTCGCTCGGTCTGACGGTCAGCGACCTGACGGCGGAGCAGATGAAGACGCTGAAGCTGAAGAACGGCGTGCAGATCGACGGCGTCGACGGCCCGGCCGCCCGTGCGGGCCTGCAGCGCGGTGACATCGTGCTGCGCGTCGGCGACACCGACATCACGAACGCGAAGCAGTTCGCCGACGTGACCGCTCAGCTCGATCCGCAAAAGGCGGTCGCGGTGCTCGTGCGGCGTGGCGACAACACGCAGTTCGTGCCCGTGCGGCCGCGCCAGAAGTAACGCGCCGATGTTCACGCTTTACGGCCGCGGCTGGTGCCACCTGTGCGACGACATGCGCGACGCACTGGCGCCGGTGGCGGCCGAATTCGGCGTCGCGGTCGATTATGTCGACATCGACACCGATGCGGCACTCGTCGCCCGCTACGACGAGGACGTGCCCGTGCTGTTGCTGGACGGAGCGGAGGTATGCCGCCACCGGTTCGACGACGCGCGGGTGCGCGACGCGCTGGCGGCCCGGCGCCGAGCCTGACCTGCCGCGGGCGAGTGTCGTTTCGCATGGGGCTTGGCCCGGCGGGCGCCCCCCGACGACCACCGCACGGCCCAGCGTAGGAAATACCGCCCGGCAAAGGCCTTTTCAGCTAAAATAAGCTGTTTTTTCACCGACTTACACAAGGCGTGCTCTGCAGTCGTCGAGCGCGCCTTTTTCGCTTGATCGGCACTGAATGGATCATATTCGCAATTTCTCGATCATCGCGCACATCGACCATGGCAAGTCGACGCTCGCGGATCGCATCATCCAGGTATGCGGCGGCCTCGCCGACCGTGAAATGGAAGCGCAGGTGCTCGACTCGATGGATATCGAGCGCGAGCGCGGCATCACGATCAAGGCGCAGACCGCCGCGTTGTCCTATCGCGCGCGCGACGGCAAGGTCTACAACCTGAACCTGATCGACACGCCGGGGCACGTCGACTTCTCGTACGAAGTCAGCCGTTCGCTGTCCGCGTGCGAAGGCGCACTGCTGGTCGTCGATGCGAGCCAGGGCGTCGAGGCGCAAACCGTCGCGAACTGCTATACGGCGATCGAGCTCGGCGTCGAGGTCGTTCCCGTGCTGAACAAGATCGACCTGCCGGCCGCGAATCCCGAGAACGCGATCGAGGAGATCGAGGACGTGATCGGCATCGACGCGACCGACGCGACGCGATGCAGCGCGAAGACGGGCCTCGGCGTCGAGGACGTGCTCGAGTCGCTGATCGCGAAGGTGCCGCCGCCGAAGGGCGACCCGGCCGCGCCGCTGCAGGCGCTCATCATCGACTCGTGGTTCGACAACTACGTCGGCGTCGTGATGCTGGTGCGCATCGTCAACGGCACGCTGCGCCCGAAGGAAAAGATCAAGCTGATGGCGACCGGCGCGCAGTATCCGGTCGAGCACATCGGGGTGTTCACGCCGAAGTCGCGCAACCTCGAATCGCTGTCGGCGGGGCAGGTGGGCTTCATCATCGCGGGCATCAAGGAACTGACGGCCGCGAAGGTCGGCGATACCGTCACCCACGTCGCCAAGGCCGCCACCGAGCCGCTGCCGGGCTTCAAGGAAGTGAAGCCGCAGGTGTTCGCGGGGCTGTATCCGGTCGAGGCGAACCAGTACGACGCGCTGCGCGAATCGCTCGAGAAGCTGAAGCTGAACGACGCGTCGCTGCAGTACGAGCCGGAAGTGTCGCAGGCGCTCGGCTTCGGCTTCCGCTGCGGCTTCCTCGGGCTGCTGCACATGGAAATCGTGCAGGAGCGGCTCGAGCGCGAGTTCGACATGGATCTCATCACGACCGCACCGACGGTCGTCTACGAGGTCGTGCAGAGCGACGGCTCGACGATCATGGTCGAGAACCCGGCGAAGATGCCGGAGCCGGGCCGCATCGCCGAAGTCCGCGAGCCGATCGTCACCGTGAACCTGTACATGCCGCAGGATTACGTGGGCTCGGTGATCACGCTGTGCGAGCAGAAGCGCGGCTCGCAGATCAACATGCAGTATCACGGCCGCCAGGTTCAGCTCACGTACGAGATCCCGATGGCCGAGATCGTGCTCGACTTCTTCGATCGCCTGAAGTCGGTGTCGCGCGGCTACGCGTCGATGGACTACGAGTTCAAGGAATACCGTTCGTCGGACGTCGTGAAGGTCGACATGCTGATCAACGGCGACAAGGTCGATGCGCTGTCGATCATCGTGCACCGCTCGCAGTCGCAATACCGCGGCCGCGAAGTGGCCGCGAAGATGCGCGAGATCATCCCGCGCCAGATGTACGACGTGGCGATCCAGGCCGCGATCGGCGCGCACATCGTCGCACGTGAAAACATCAAGGCGCTGCGCAAGAACGTGCTCGCGAAGTGCTACGGCGGCGACATCACGCGGAAGAAGAAGCTGCTCGAAAAGCAGAAGGAAGGCAAGAAACGAATGAAGCAGGTGGGTTCGGTCGAGATCCCGCAGGAAGCGTTCCTTGCGATCTTGCGCGTCGAAGACAAATAACAGGACTGATCCTTTTATGAATTTTGCGCTGATTCTTTTTGTGCTCGTCATCTTGACGGGCGTAGCGTGGGTGCTGGACAAACTGGTGTTCCTGCCGCAGCGTCGCAAGGCGGCCGACTCGGCGATCGAGGAGTTCGATCGCCAGCAGTCGCGCATCGACAAGCGCTTCGCGGATGAAAACGCGGTGCAGACGCGTTCGAAGCTGCGTGACGAGAAGCTGCGCCAGCCGTGGTGGCTCGAGTACACGGCGAGCTTCTTCCCGGTGATCCTGGCGGTGTTCGTCGTGCGTTCGTTCGTCGTCGAGCCGTTCAAGATTCCGTCGGGCTCGATGGTGCCGACGCTGCTCGTCGGCGATTTCATCCTCGTCAACAAGTTCGAATACGGGCTGCGCCTGCCGGTCACGAACACGAAGATCACGCAGGGCAGCCCGCTGTCGCGCGGCGACGTCGTCGTGTTCCGTTATCCGAAGGACGAGTCGGTCGACTACATCAAGCGCGTGATCGGCCTGCCGGGCGATACCGTCGCGTACCAGGACAAGCAACTCACGATCAACGGCCAGCCGGTGCCCGAAACGCCGCTGCCCGATTTCTTCGACGACGAGCGCCAGAATTACGCGAAGCAGTTCGAGGAAACGATCGGCAACAAGAAGAACGCGATCCTCAACAACCCGGCCGTGCCGCCGTTCGTGATGGGCGCATACGACTATCCGTTTCGCGACAACTGCACGTACAACAGCCGCGGCGTGATCTGCAAGGTGCCGCCCGGTCACTACTTCATGATGGGCGACAACCGCGACAACAGTGCGGACAGCCGCTACTGGGGTTTCGTGCCGGACCAGAACATCGTCGGCCGCGCGTTCTTCATCTGGATGAACTTCAGCGACCTGAAGCGCATCGGTTCCTTCAACTGATCGCAATCGACTCACTCGCACTACGCGACGCACGGGCCGCGTCGCGTATTGCCGAACTACTTTAAGAACCGGCGGTAACACCGCCTCGTCACGCCTTTTCGCGTCCGGCCGTGCCGTTTCGGCCCGACCGGGCGCCCGCGTTATACTCCTGCACATGCCCTCATCCCAGTTGGAAAGCCGGCTGCGCTACGAATTTCGCAATGCGGAATTGTTGCGCCAGGCTTTGACCCATCGCAGTCACAGTGCCACGCACAACGAACGGCTCGAGTTTCTCGGCGACTCCGTTCTGAATTGCGCGGTGGCCGCCCTTTTGTTCCAGCGTTTCGGCAAGCTGGACGAAGGCGATCTGTCGCGCGTACGCGCCAACCTCGTCAAACAGCAGTCGCTGTACGAAATTGCTCAGGCCCTTAATATCTCGGACGGACTGCGGCTCGGCGAGGGCGAGCTGCGCAGCGGCGGGTTCCGCCGCCCGTCGATCCTCGCGGACGCGTTCGAAGCCATCATCGGGGCCGTGTTCCTCGATGGCGGCTTCGAAGCCGCCCAAGGGGTCATCAAGCGCCTCTATATCCCGATTCTCGACCACATCGATCCGCGCACGCTCGGCAAGGACGCGAAGACGCTGCTGCAGGAATACCTGCAGGGGCACAAGATCGCGCTGCCGACCTACACGGTGGTCGCGACGCATGGTGCGGCGCACAATCAGCAATTCGAAGTCGAATGCACGGTGCCGAAGCTCGACGTGAAGGTGTCGGGCTCCGGTGCGAGCCGGCGCGCAGCCGAGCAGGCTGCCGCGAAGAAGGCGCTCGATGAAGTGATGGCGGCCGCGCCGATGCTGGCCGCGAAGCCGAAGCGCTCGAAAAACGCGCGCGGGTCGAAACACGTCGAACCCGAAATCGTGCCGGGCGTGAAGGGCGTGCAGGAAGCGCTCGACCTGCGCTCGCCGGAGCGGAAGGAACGCGCGGCGGCGCGCGAGGCAAGGGCGGCCGGTGCGGCGCCTGCGGCAACCGCTGCGACCGGTGCCGA
>NZ_JAAGPC010000001.1:0-195869 GCF_017104595.1 Burkholderia sp. Tr-20390
AGGCGGATGGCCTATTTCTGGTCGAACTGCGGGCCAATACCGAATGCGAGGACTGAATGAAGGTTTCTGAACTGTGCGGCCCGAAGCTTGATTATTGGGTTGCGTGCGCCGAAGGCCTGAACCACGGGCACGCCGCGATCGAGGCATTGAAATACACCCCTTCGGTGGCATGGGCGCAAGGCGGCCCGATCGTTGATCGTGAGCGCATTTCCGTCGTCGAGGTCGAAAACCGTTGGTGGGCGGGGTACAAGCCCGCGACTGAAAGTATGTTTGGCTTTGGCTTCGACGGGCCAAACCAGTTCGGAGAGACGTATCTCGTCGCCGCGATGCGCGCCTTCGTCGCATCGAAGTACGGCGAAGAGATTCCAAAGGACTCCGAATGAAGTGCCCTGAGCGCAAATCGCCAGCGACACAGAGTATTTGCCGATCGAACGCAGCTGGATACTGGAGGGCTACTAAGATGACTAAAAGCACTGAAGTGCCGACGATTGCACAAGCTGAAGTTCTGCACGTTTGGTCGGTCTCGATCAACTGCCCGCATTGCGGCTAATCAGAAGACAGTTGGGTCGCAGACCCGCGCGAGAAAGTTCACGAATGCGATGGCTGCGGTAGGCAGTATCACGTTCCCGCTGACATCAAGATTTCGTTCTAACGACCGCGAAAAGCGCCGGTGTGGCCGGCACGAGAAAGAGAGGATCACGATGGAAACCAAACATTCCCTGACGAACCCCGATGGTTCGCACATGCCAATGGTCTCGGTCGAGCCGCTCGGTGCGACCGCTGAGAAGTGTGTCGAGTATTCGCACACCGAGACGGATAAGGCGGCTGGGGCGCAGATGCTTGTCGCTGACGGCAAGACCGTCATAGGCTTCATCGTGCGCTCGGATACAAGTTCACTGCACTACGCCAGCGCCGCCTGCGTTGAAGCCGTGCTTCACAACTCGAATGTCAAGATCGCGCTGAGAACCTGAGGTCGGAACCCAGCAGTTGAATCACAAAACCACTTGGCGTGCGTGCGCCCCGTTACCGGTTGGTGGCCGTGCGTTAGATTAGCGGAGCATTTATGACGGTCGAAGACTTCGAGATCGGGGATCTCGTCGAGGTGACAAATCTCAACCCAGTCGAGCGGCGTGCTCTGGGCGGAACAGGCGCAATTGCCAATGGCCAGCGTGGGATCGTGACCGAGAAATATCGGACAGACTTTCGAGTGCAACGCGGCAGCAATGCGGAGTTGGAATGGGAGGCGAACATCCGCCCGGATGAGGTTCGCTTGATCGAGCGCTTGGGGCGCGAAGAAGCGACCGCGCAGTTATATAGGATCACGAGAAGCAACACTCGATGAAGAAGGCGAGTGTGCCGGTCGCTCTTGCGAGTGCAATGTTCGCCCGCTCCCGTTTAACACGGAGAACAGAGACAGCATGTCGATTCACCCTGTAGTTCCGCTTGCGCTAATGCAGTGGGCCGATGAGGAATGGGTATCGCGTTTTTGGAAAGAAGCCGGCCTATCACGAAAGGCTGTTCTCCACGCCCACCCTGACGCGCGAATCAGCCCCTTGGGGAGCAGAATGCTTCATCTTGCCGCTATGTGCCCGGACCGTCCGTCAAAGGCGGTGACCAAAACCGTGATGGAATTTCTGCTCAACGAACGCGGTGCAGATCCGAATGTCACTGATGACTATGGGCGCACGCCGTTGACACTATTCATCACTGCCGCGAAAACTGCGTGGCGATGGGATGACGAATACGGCTGTGAAATTCTGTCTCTGCTATTTGAGCGCGGCGCAGACGCGAATGTTCAGTTTGTACCCGACTTTTTGCACATTGCAAACTGTAGCCGATGGACTCTCGCCCATCACTTGAACGATACCTATCATGGAGCGACGAAGCTCCCACCCGGCATGCGAAAGTTGCTTGAGGCTCGGATCGACCGAAGCATTGGTGATTCCGAAGGCAGAACCGCCGAACTGATCCAGCTTGATCTACCGGTGTAATTGCGGACTGGAACATAGGAGCCCATATATGGGATTGAATCGCTCGAATCCCGAACCGTTGCGGCTTACCCTGCCCGCCAGCGTGTTTGCCGAAGCAGTTCGATTGGCGGCCGAACCGCGCCGCGCAATCGAGCATCAAGCGCTGAATCAAGGCTTGCGGCTTGCAGTTGTTCAGCCAACTTACGCTGCCGTCGAACATCTGACAGCTTGGTGGAATGACACTGCGCCGCTTGAGCTGCGCGGCGCCTTCAGTTTCACACCCTACGTGAAGGTTCACGCAGGCTGGGCCTCAGGAGACAGGGAGGAAGGCTACGTCAGCGAGCAAGCCATGTTGCGAATTGTGCGCACGGGGGGCGTGGCAACGCTTCAGGACGTGATTGTGATCGTGTTTTATTCGACGCCCACGATGAACGAGCATCGGTGGTTCTCCGCGCCGAACGTCGCTGGCGGTCATGGAGCCGAAGGTGGCCTGCCCGCTTGGCTATCGGCCGAAGAGCTGCTTGCAACAGACGCGTATGACGCACTCCATGAATTTCCGTTTCGGTTCGCCGAGCTCTGGGAAAATCTGCAATCCAATTGATGCATCGGAAGGCGCTATGATGCATCGGAAGGCGCTATGAGCTTCGCTCAATGGTTTATGAAGGCATTCGGAGTATCGGTTCCGGCAGCTTTGGAAGCGTACCTCATCGCGCATCCACAAGGCGTCGAAAACGGTTATGGTCCGAAACTCTGGACTGCTCAGGCTATCCGCGACGAAACGGATGATCGCGAGTTAGCCGAAAAGGGAGTGTGCATCATCGGGGCTGCTGACGATACGCGCCCTATTTTGCTACGTGCACGCGACGGCAAGGTTTTCATCGTCGATCCGATGGACTATCGAACGGTCGATGCTTGGTTTTCCGACATCGATTCGTTGATTGGCCTGCTCAATCTTGAATGACGCACTGGAGACAGCCATGTTTCGACTGGAATGTCTTGGCGGGACATACGAGCCTCTCGAGGTGGACGAGGTTTGCACCGCCATCAACACCTTGCGTGACGTCGAAGTCCATATCGTGGATTTGCGCGAAGGCGGGAAAGCTCATCACCTGACAATCGGCCTCACTGGTTCCGTTCATGAAACCTATGGCTCGCGCCTCGTGATCCACGACGCCAGGTTGCTACTGAAAACGCCCGGCAGACCTGTCTACGCCTCACAAAGAGCGGAGCCCGGGATGAACTAGTCGGTATCGCGCGCAATCTCGATCTCCAACTCGGAGAACAGTCCCGATAGAGACATCTTCAGTGCAGCCGCCAGCGATACGATCGTATCAAGTGTAGGCGAACGCCTTCCGAGCTCGAGCAGCGAGATATAGGTCCTGTCTAGGCCCACTTGGACCGCGAGGTCATTCTGTGAGAGATGCAAGTCGCGGCGCAGTCTACGCAGCACCCGTCCGAAGCATCGATTGTGTCTCTCCACACACTCATATTTGACCGAGTTTTCGATCGAGCATTGTCCACGGGCGCATGAACAATCGTCTTCCGACTATTGTCGGAATCAACGCAAAAGCTGGCCCTTTTTTTACTGATTCTTGATTTGTGGCAATCTACAGCGGATTGTTCGGCAATACACGCCCCTGTCGTGGTAGTCGACCAGTGGGATGGTGGAAGTCGGGATTTGCAGACATGGGTCACTAACTCCCTGAGGAGTACGTCTCGCGTACGAGATTCAACCTCGTCGATGTCGACCCGGCACAAGCATAGACGGGAGATATGCTGTGGTCTGGGAGAAATTCAACTGACCCACTGTTGAATCCCGCTGATGCAGATTCAATCACCGCAGGAACGGACCTCCCGCTCGACCGCCGCAACGAAGTCAACCAACGGAACGTTCAAGGCTCGACACAATGCGACCATCGTGTCGAGCGTTGGGGATCTTTGGCCGAGCTCCAAGATGGAGATGTAGGTTCGGTCCCGGCCCGCATTGAAGGCAAGGGATTCTTGCGTCGCGTGCCGCTCCTTTCGAAGGGCACGCAGAACGCAACCGAAGGCACGGTTGTAACTGTTCGTCGTCATTCCGGCAGAAATTCGTCTGCCGGAATTGTCCTGATGCTGAATCTAACCTTCATCCGACTATTGTCGGAATTTCGTCAACAAACTTGAGATGTTATTAGGGCCAGACCGAGAATTGCGCGTTGCTACGAAGTGCGTTGCGAATTCGGTGTCCGGCTGGAGCGCGGCAAGACGATGACTAGTGCGCGCTGAGGCGCTGGCGGCCCTGCGGCGGAACGATCTCGGTCGCCGGCAACACCGCAATCACTGAACTCTTCCCGGAACTAGTGGGCACACACCACATATGCAATGCATCCCCCGCCGTTCTGTTCGTTACAGAACCAGCCGTTTCCGTTGGGCCGGCAGATCTGCGGTTGTATGACCCGTCCATCACCTCCGCGCACCATCGCGCAACTGCCACCTACCGCCGTATATGAAGCGGGGCACCATGCGGCGGCCTGCGACTGCCATCCCTGAGCGCTCGTATCGACTTGCACGGTGTTCAACGAGCCGGCTGCCGACCACACACCGGATTGGCAAAACAGTGGGCCATTGCCGGAATTTGCGATCAGACCGTTCGGTCCGCAACCAGCCCCCTGCTGGGCCCATCCGTTCACTTGCACATACTCGTCAGCGAAGAGGCGACCAGACACCTCGAGCTGGCCACTGCCGCCACCGCCCCCGACGACCGTTCGCCCACCTGACCACGGTTGCAGGTACAAGTTCTCTCCCGCGTTGATGTGCATTCGCCCCGGATTGGTAATCGACGTCCGGTCAACCGCCAACGTTACGTTGCCGTTGGTTGTCACACCGCTCCCCGACCACACCATTCCATTCGCATTGACGTTGGCCCCAGCGTTGACGTTGTTCTGCGCCGTCACTGTGTTCTGCGCATTCACGTCGCCCGTCGAATTCACGGTCTGCCCTTGGACCACACCGTTTTGCGCAATCCACGCAACAGGCGGGGCTCCGCCCCCCGGTCCAACGCCGATCGTACCGCCCGCGTAGATATCCCACGTGCGGATGCCACCGCCCCAGTTCGGCGGCATGTCATTCGCATTCAACCCGTTCGTCGCCAATTTGTTGGTGTTGGTGGTCCCGCCATTGTTGACGTCGTTGCCCTGCATGTCCAAAGCCGTCTGCATCTGGTTCAACTCAGGATGACCGGGCACGTTCACGCGGTACAAATACTGATTCGCCTGCGACGAGCTCTGGTAGAAGAGTGCACCCGCGAGGCGCCCGGAGCCCGGATTCGCGCCGAATGCAGTCAGCGTGAGCGGGCCCCAACTGCCTTTCGCGCCCGTCGCAACATTCGGCGACAAGTTCGAGATGTAGCCGCCAGCCCCTCCCACCAAAGCCGCGATCACGCGCATCTCATTCTCAGGAATCGGCTGCCCGCCCGTCGTCTGCAGCATCGGATTCAACCCATAGTTCGGCGCGGTGCCAGTTCGCTGAACCGCGAGCTGATAGGTTTGCCCGAACAGATTGGTTGCCGCCAGCCCTGCAGGCATCGAACTCGCGAGCTGCGCCCACGAATAGACGACAGTCGGATTCGCGGCCGCCACGATCGACGCGCTGTTGTTCTGGATGAACGTATTCGCACCCTGCATCGCAAGCTTGAGCTGATCCGCAGTGATCTGGTCGGTGCGACTATTTCCCCATTGCGCGATATACGGCCCCGACATCGCGATCATGCCGATGAAAATGCCGATCACCGCGATCATCTCGAGGGCGCCCATCCCACCTTCCCGCTCGCGCCGAGTCTCGATGGACCCATCCGGCCGACGGATATGCGAAAGAATCTTTCTGATCATCTTCATGTCCGTTTGGCGTGCCTCAAATTTGGCCGCCGCTCTTCCGCTTTGCCAGTTGCTCTTCGATCGCGTTGTCGATCAAATGGAAGTGCTTGTTCCGAATGAGACCTTGCACTTGTTGGTTACCTTCTACACGCAGCATCGTGTACTCGACCCGTTTGACTTCCTTCAAGCCATCCGCCGAATTCACCGTCTTGCTGACGAGCTTCAGGTGAATCACAGCGGCAAGCCCGGAAGCAAGTACCTTTTCAGGTTCATCAAGCGTCCCTGCGCAGAAGTTGCAGATGCGCATGATCGCGTCCTTCACAGAAAGAGCGTGCGTAGTAGCCGGAATCAGGTGTCCGTTATTGCATGCATTAACGACTTGCGAGGCACTGTCACTGTCGCGGATCTCGCCCAGATAAATCATGCCCGCACCCGTACGCACCGCACGCTTCAATTGCTCCTGATATGCATTCGCACCGCGCGCCTCCACCTGAATGCATCGCCCCTTGCCGTGCACACCATCCAGCGGAGTTTCCGGCGGATCCTCGATTGCAATCGCGGTTCCGCCGTGAATCTCGAGTCGAGCCTTAACAAAGGATGCCGCTTGCGTCGTCTTTCCGGAACGCATCTCTCCCGCGTATAAGACCAGCCCACGAAGATCCTTCCGCATCAGATATTCCATGTCCGGGCTACCAAGCCCCATCTGATGACGTTCCAGCAGCTGCGCGAGCGGCTTCCGAATGACGAAGACTTGCTTACCATCGGTATTGCGCAAGCTCGTCACGCGCAACAGCGAGCCCCCCCTGCGAAGCGAGAATTCGCCAACGGCCGAATCCGACGCGATCTTGAAGCATTGCTCGCGCAGCACGACGAGTTCGTCCTCATATTGCGGGGGAAGCTTCACGAGCTCGCTGTTGCCGTTTAGCCCCGCCACCTCCGCGAAGTCGTCGCCGAAATAGAGGTCCTCGAAATCCGCTTCACTGATCTTCATTACGCTCGCCTCACACCTTCGCGATTACGAGTTGGACGTGAACACGATGCTGTTCGTTGCGCCCGTACATGCGCTTTGCGCATTCGCGCTCGTAACGGGACCATTACCGAGGCTCGTACCGCCGACCGAAATGCCACCCGTCCAGTTTCCACTTTGCGATTGCTGGATCACGAGCTTGATGCAGTCCGCAGCAGGAACGCCCGGGTCGGTGAGTGCGAAACCGAATCCGGCGTTTGCCGCGACGAGCGTGTACTGCGAGCCGTAGGTATTGAGCAGCACCCCGCCGTTGTACGACAGGTTCGTCGGAATACCCTTGGCGTTGTAGAGCGGAACGATCAGGTCCGCGCCGTTCGCTGCGTATCCCGTACCGGACTTCAGATTCGATCGGAGCGCGGTATGCAGGGCCGAGACAGCGGAGGTCTCGCCGAGCGTGCTGTTGCTGGTGTTCATGACCGACACCCGGCCGATGATCTGATACAACATGAACAGCACGATCGCGATGATCGCGATCCATTCGAGCGCGCCGATGCCGCGCTGCGATTGCAGTTCCCGCTCCGAAGCGAAGATTTCCTTCGCGCCCGCAGAGCGGCGCGAATGCGTCACGATTTGATTCTTAAGAACGTTGCTCATGGTTTCTCCAAAAATTTCGCACTGAACTCTCACTGGCCCATCGACCCCATTGCCTGCATGCCGATCGCTCCAGCGCCGGACAGCAGAAAACCCATCACCCCAAAAACCGCAATCAGCGAAAGATTCCCCAACATCGCTGCGATCGCTTCCACTTGCTCCATGCTGTCTGCCATCCAGTCTTCGGCAAACTCCATCATTTGCTCGGGGCCGCCATTGAGCGGCGCGATAACACGCAAGTACTCGATGGCCTCCCGACTCGGAAATTCATGGCCTGCCATGTGCAGTGCTTCGCCAATGTTCTTCCCGTTCTTGACGCCCATGATGGCGCCTTCGACACGCTCCCTCATATAGGCGTTCGCATGCTTTAGTTCGTTATGCAGGATCGTGATCGCCTTGTCGCCTGACGCCTGCAGGACACCGAAGTTATAGAGAAATGTTGCTCCCCGAACCGTCCGGACAATCGACCAAGGCGGCAGTCTGTCGAGGTAAACGCGCGGCAGGCCGGTGACATGGCCGATACTCCAGATAACGGCGCCGATGACGGAGAAAACGACCAGCAGAACGAGCTCACCGTGCACGCCAACGATGTTTGCAAGGACGCTCATAATCTGAGCCGTCACGTCCCAACTCTCGGGCTTGGTCATCCGAATCAAGTTCGGCATAACCGTCTTCGACGTGTAGTACAGAAGTCCACCCATCGCCACCCAAAGCATCGTCGGATACGAAAGTGCCTTCGTCATCAACTTGCGCATTTCAGCCTTGCGCTTGACGATTTGCCGAGCTCGCAACAACGCCTCGTGTTGCCCTTGCTCACTGCGAGCGCCAGCGGCGATCGTCGCGGCTTCTTCGTACGGCACCCAGTCAACGAGAGTTGATGCGATGTCTTTCCCTGCTCGCTGACCGGCGAGGCACTCCTCGGCGACGATTGCTTTGATCTTGTTGGGTTTCGTGCCGCCTTCGCTGAAGACATTGTGCAAGGTGGTCAGCGCGGCCTTGAGAGTCAGGCCATTTTTTGTCAGCATCCCCAGCTTGCTGTAAAACGAGCTGCGGTCTTTCGAACTGAACCGCCCTCGCCGATACCATTCAGCAAGCTCTAGCGCCAGATCAATCAGCCATTCAAACATTTGCACCTCACGCGAGAGTGAGCTCGTCTTCATCGAGACCACGACGCATGGCCTCTTCCCCGGCCACCGGATCGACGATCCCAGCATTGGCTTTCTTGATCATGTGTTTCATCGACGTCATACCATTCATCTCTCGCACCCAGAAGCGGCGCGCTTCGTGACTTCCTGAGGAACGGTATACATCCATCAGCTGTTGTGTTGGTGTGGCAACCTCGGCTGCGACGGTCCGCTCGTAATAGCCGAGACCGCCGCATACCGGGCACTCAGTGTTATCCGATGCGCATCGAATCATCACGTTGTCCGCCTCGCAGTACTTCTCAATGCGCTCACGCACGTCCCCTTGAAGTTCTTGTTTGAACTTCGAGAACGGACGTGCGCAGCCCGGATGCGTACAGAGGCGGGGCACAAGCGACTGATTGATGAGACCCGTGATAAGCGATGCGTCCGTAAGACGACCGATCGGCACATTCAAGTCAGCCAAGCGATCAAGCGACGCGAAGATGTGCTTCGCGTGAGTTGTCGTCCACAACCCGTGCCCCGTCATAGCCGCCTGAATCGCAGCCATGGTGGATGAGAAATCACGGAGCTCGCCCACCATCAGAAAATCCGGGTCGAGACGCATCGCATTCGAGATCGCGAGAGCCCACGCACGCCCAACCTCGTCTGGCTTCGATGCGTCGTACTTCAGCGGCGTTTGATTCGCGCCGGGGATGTCGTACTCAGGTGGATCCTCGATCGTCAAGAGATGGATGTTGTACCCGAACAGCTCCAAGATCATCTTGCAGATCACCATCAACGACGTCGATTTCCCGGAGCCCGTGCTTCCGGAGAAGAGATTCACGCCATCACGACGGATCATTCGATTGATGTCGGCGATTTGCTCCGGGAAATAGCCGAGCCCGGGCAGCGTCTTGTCCCCGAGCGACCCCGGGTACAGAAGACGCAGCACAAAAAGGTTGTTCACCTCGAGCGGTCGCGTGGCAATTCGAGAGCCCGTCAGCCCGATCTCACGCAACCACGCACGCTCAATGCGCGCATCTTGCGAAATCTGCTCGTTATACGATCGCTGAGCGACGTCGGTCATCGATTCGTACATCGAACGACAGAGCGCCATGCCATCGGTAACAGTGATTTCGTCGACCGTATGCAGGACGCCATCGATCCGATACTTGATTTTCGTCGTTGTCTCGCCGTTCACAAAATGAATGTCGCTGGCTCGTCGTGCGGCGCCATCTCGGATTCGCGCGAGGACTTCCGTTTGCGTACTGCTCGGCTTACCTGAATGAGTGACCTTGTCAGCACTCGACAGGATCTCGCTGAGCTGATCGAGACTAGTTGCCTTGAGCTCGATACGCGATTGGCGAACACGACGAACCAACGACAAGTACGAGAGGACAGCTGGGTCCTTCACATACGCGTCGCCGACCAGCAGCTCATTGTTCGACATGAGCGCCACCTTTCCAGCAAGTGCAGGCGGCGGCCGAAGCTGCGAGTTACCGAACGAGATCACACTCGCCCGGGCCGCCGACTTCAAAGTTTCAATGGCACTCACGGATACTCCTTAACGCGGATTTGCCGGCGCGCCAAACATAGGCATGCGCATCGGCGTCGGACCAGAAAGCGGCTGCGGCACGGGTTCGGGAAGTTGGGGTGGTGTCGATGACATGCCCAGCGTCAAAGGGCGGCCACTCCGGTCGGTCACATCGACCGATCGATTCGTCGCCGAGATCGCCTTGATCGTGTAGCCGCCCGGCAACTTGCTCCCTACCTTGCCTGCGGCCTGAATGCCGCCGGCATATAGCAACACGGCAGAGGGACCAGCGTCGCCGTTCACGATCATCTTCACGTTCGGCAACGCCGAATCCACAACGCTTCTCGGTGCCGCTGACGCGGTCGCCGAAGGCGTCAACGCGCCATCTGCACCGATTTTTCCATCGAGTTTGTCCTGCGCCTGCTTCTCGAGATACTTCGCATTGAGGATGTACGTGTGGGTCTGGATCTTCCCCAATGTACCGACGTTGTCAGCCTCGTCAGCGTGAGCCAACAGCGGCACCGTCATCAGCACGCCTACGCTGACGAGTTGAAGCATCGAACTACCTTTGAACATACAGATCTCCCGAAAACGACCAAGTGAGCGTCCCTGATTCCGAACTGAACTTGGTCTCGATTCCGCTAATTCTCAAACCGTCCGATAGCTTCATCGATGCCATGATCGCCTCGGGCTTAATAACGCTGTCGAACTTGTAGGTATAGTGACGCCACGTCGGCTGCGGAACCTGCACATCGGACGCACCTTGCGGTGAATCCGGTAACTTGATCTCGACCGGCACTTCCGAAATGCTCAATGCCGAGATAATCTGCAATGCTTCAGAGTTAGCCGGCTCAAGCGTACCGAGAAGTTGAGACGTAGCGTCAAATGCTGGCAAGAGCGTGTCGTCTCCTGCGGCGGGCGCGCTGATTGGGACGGTGATCGTTGCTTCAGCACCCGACTCGGTGAAGCCCAGCACCGGCTTTCTCTGCTGCTCACCGATAGCCAGCAAGACTTGTCCAACGTTCTGTCCGAACGTGCCTTGTGTGGTCCCGGTCTTTCGTTGGTAGGTGATCGTCACCTTCGGCCCATCGCAGCGGGCGGACGAGAATAGCCATCCCGCGATACTCAGCGGAAGCGAGTCAGTCACGGCTTCACATGCAGATGCGTATTCACGCGCCGACGGAACAAATGCCCATGGATGCGCGAGCGCCTGCGCAAGAAGCTTGTTTCTCGCCGTTCGGTTCGCTTCCGCCAGTCGCGCATCGTCAATCGCCTTCTTTGCGGCGCGCTGTTGCGCGATCTTTACCTGTTGATCGTCGCTCCATTTCGCGTACGCTTGCCACGCCACAATGCCGATGATGGCGAGCAGAATGAGCTTCCGCGTCTCGGCCGTAGACAACGAGAACGAAATTGCGCGAAGCTGATAATCGCGACTGAGCTTGGTCGCCGACAGGGCGTCTTCGAGGTGAAGCTCAGTCTGCGTGAGCTCCAGCTCTGCAGGCGCAAACTGCTTGTCATCATCGAACCGCTCGTTACCTTGCGTGTACCGATTCAGGACTTCATTGAAAGCACCGAGTGCGTCTGACCGATTCAGAATCCGATCGGTATCTGCGACGATCAAGCCGTCCCAAACGGCAACAAAAAGATACTTTCCTTCAGAGACCGTGAAGAGTCCGATCCATCGGTCTCCGTGCTTCTTCGCTAGTTCACCTGCCAAGGTCGATGCCACGCTATACATGCGCTTGTATGCGCCATTCGTGGTGCTCACAAAACCAGCTTGAATTCCGCCCAGCTCACGTCGATAGGCGACGACATCCCAGTGCCACTGGTCTGCCATCTGCTTGGCCTCTTTCTTGTACTTCAGCGAGCTTGTGAGCGGCGCCCAGTGCAATCCAGTAACGAACTTGCGACCGTGAAATTCGAGGATCTCGATCTCGAGTGCAATTCGGTCATCGTCTTGCATTGCGCGCGCTCGACGGCCGCGCATTGTCAGCCTCTCGCGAAAGCGCGCGAGACCGCTCGGCACCAGTTTGCTTTTCAGATCCGACATGACAATCAGTCCAGCATGATGGGCGTGATCAGAACAACAAGCATCGACCGATTGCTTTGCGCGTTCACCCCGCCACCGAGGACCCAGTTCCAGTGCATCCCGGTTCCGGTGCGATCCGAATTGTCGTCGTTCTGATTGATACCGGTGAGCATGAGCGTGTCGCCCGGGCGAATACGCACTTTCTGCACGGTGTTCAGCGGCAGACTGATAATCGGCGCCTCAGCTGACGAGTCCCCCACCTTCACAGTCCGGATGTCGTCGAGGTTCGACAGGTTCAAATTGAACTGCACGAGGATGTCGTTGTTGTCCTGCACATAGGGGAACAGCGACAGGTTGAAGCCGACGTTGATGGTTCCCATCTGAATCGAAGTGCTACTGCCGACCTGCGCAGTCTGGGTCGTCTGCGTTCCCGCAACGTACCCTTTTTGGATGCCGACCTGCGTGGCGACCGCTTGAAAGTTCAGCGTCGGGAGGGCCTGCGATCGCTCGAGATTCGCCCTGCCCTGTTCGTTCAACGCGCTGACCACGGCTTCAGTTCCGGCCAATGGTGAGCCGCTGTTCTTCAAAATGGAGAAACCCGCGCTCACAGCCGCAGACGGCGCCGTGAATGCTGCGCCGGACAGCTTGATACCGTACTTGCCCGTCACCGTCTGGTACAGCGCATTCCAGTTGATCCCGGCGCTGTCATTGTTGGACAACGTGACCGAATAGACCTTGACGTTGAATTGGACGAACTTCGACAACCGCGCGTTTTGGTAATCGATGTATTTCTTCACCTGATCGAGCACGTCAACGTTGGCTCGAACCGTGACAGATCCCATTGACGGCGCGACAACGGCGTTGCCCTTTCCGGCCATCGTGTCGAGCGTGTTCTGGATGTCTTTCCACAGGTCCGTCTTCATCTTGATCGCGGTGCTCTGCATCGTGCTGCTCGTACCTTGACCATTACCACCTGATCCGCCACCCGAACCGCCACCCGAGCCACCGCTCGAACCACCACCCGTGCTCGCGCCCGCAACCATCGTGGTACCGCTCTGGAAGTTCGATTCCAGTTGCGTGTCCGTTGCGATCGATGCGATCGAGAACGTTCGAGTGTCGACCGCATAAATGCGGATAACTCCACTCTCGTCCTGTCGCCACGACAACCCACCCATTCGGGCGGTGAGCATGTCGAGGAAACCATCACCCTCGCCGTCGTAGTTGACGTCGATCAGGCTGTTGTCGTATCCAGCGCCGCCGCTGTATCGCGCCATCTGGGACGAATAGTTCGGCGCACCGCCGATGGGACCGACCACCGGCCCCGCACCGCTGCTCATCGGGGGCGCGCCGGCGCCTTGGCCTTGCAATTGCGCCAGCGTGCCTGCCGGATTTGCGATCTGCTGCATCGCGTCTTGAGTCACGCGTACCGGGACATGACACTCGCGCGTCACGATCTGTGCCGCCTCGAGAATCGAGATGGGCTGCTCGGTCGCGATCTGAATGTGGCAACTCAGGCTTTTTTTGGTGCCCGCAACCGGCTGCACTTCACGCTCGATCGGATCCAGTGAAACGTACTGGTGGTCGAGATACTGGACGATATCGGCATCCGGCCGAGCATCGCGCAGCCCGTCGTTCATCCGCTGATCGATCATCGACGCACGTTGATCTGTCGTGCTGTCCGTGCGTGCCGCATGCTGAACGGTTTCACATCCAGCAAGGGTGATGGCGAGAGCCGTTGCGGCAGCGATCGCAATAAGACGACGGATCTTTTTCAATTCGTACCCCGAAGCTTGATATGGATCAGACGCTGATCCTTGTTGATCTGGACTATGAGTGGCTTCGTCGATTTCTTGTAGAGCGTGATCAGCTGGGCCACGGCCTGATCGATGGTTCCATTGAAGCGCAGCGGCGCGACGATTCGATAATCGACGCGATGCTCGCGGTTCACACCGTCGAATGCTGCCCAATCCAGCGTCCAGCGGTATCGATCGCCGGGGGCGGCCGTTTGTTCCATCCAGTCGGCGAGGCCATCGCTGAGCATCACGCCCTTCGCCATAGTCCACAGGCGGGTCTCGACGGCGGGATCTTGTGGCGGCGCAACGGGTGCGGCTACAGCGACAGGCGCAGCGCCAACAACGAGGTTGTCACCGTCAAAGCGACCGTCGATCCCCGCATCGGCGAGAATTTTTCGAGCGATCGCCATTCGGGTATCGCCGCCCTTCCACGAGACCCGAGCCGTGGCTGGGATAGGCGTGTTGACGACGAGTCTGCCGCCACTTGGTACGAGATGAGTGAGTGCTTGGCGCGCGGGTTGGTTGTGCCCGAACCCGTCGATCTTATCGTTCCACGCGTCCGACGGAGCGCCGAGCGTCGTCGTTGCAACAGCGGCCGCCGGCACGGCAGCGGCCGTCGCCGCAGCTGTTGCAAGTGGCGACTCCGCTCCGGACATTCCCGTCGATGAAGCGGATGCGACGGAAAGCGGTGTGGTCGAACGCGGCGTCAGCGCCCGTTCGAGCGCCGGATCGACCGTGAAACCGGCGCGCGCAATCGGAGGCAGCATTGCCAACGCGCTGATGATCACCACCACCTTTTTCTTCATGCCGTCCTCATCCTTTCTTCATCAACTCGTCCAAGCGACGAGACCGCCCAGTCTCGATCGCACGTCGCCTTTCGCTGGGTCGGCCCCAGACCCCTCCGGTCTGGGACGCTCCCCGCCCGACACTTTTTCCGCATCCCGCAGTGCCTGCGAGGCCGGCTCCGCGACTACAGCGGAAGCCGCTGCTGCAGTCCCAGTACCCGCTGGGTCCGCCTCGACCGGAGCCACGCGCGCCGGACTCTGTTGCGCTTCGCTCGGCGGAGTTGCCTGCGCTGCACGCTCGACGCTTGTCTGCGCAGCAGGCTCAGGCGTACTCGGCGGGCGCCTTGCTCCACTTCCAAGCGGCCGCCCACGCAGGCGCTTGCGCGCCGCTTGGTCGCGAACCGCGTCGATCAACAGCGCATCGATACCGCCCGCGTTCTTCGGCAAGCTTCTTTGCATCAGCAGCCGCGCAACGCTTCCGTTCAGGCCGTTCGATACCTCTTGAAAGGCGTCGAACAGCGCCCGGTCCTCCGGACGCGCCAGATCGAGCGGGACCACGAATCTCAGCGTGGTTTCGGTCTCGCTCATCGCTACACCTCGCTCAGCGCGGCTGCAGGAACATCGCCGCTTTCAACATGCCGCGAGCGTTCGCGAACTGCGGGTCCTCCACGAATTCCGCGTGCGGGTACAGCTCCGCCAACTGATCACGCAACAGCAGCGCACCGCCGCCGACGAAAAAGACTCTTTCGAGGTCGGATGCATCGCGCATCTTCCGGTGCGTTGCCGCAATGATTTGATTCGCCAACTCGCCCTTTTGGCTTTCGATGATTGCGCTGCAGTCGTGATCCTTGCCGTACAGGCGAAGCACGCCTTCACGAACTGCCCGATCGACCTGTGCGGGGTTCAGGGCCGTCACCGAGAAGGCCGCCTTCAGTTCGTTCTCCACCGCTTTGTTAAGCGACAGGCCGCCGATCGGGTCCGTACCCGAGCGCTTGCCGTCGACGTCGCGGCCTCCGTTCATGACGACCGCCGTATCGGTGGTCTTGCCCCCGATGTCCACGATGGCGATGCCGCCGCTTGCCACCATTTGCGCGACGTCGTCGCGCTGGTTGCCGTCCCGATCGAGCAGAAGGTCGAAGAAGGCGGCGATCGCTTCCGATACGACGTTGTGCTTGACGATCGTCGCCAGCGCGACCGATTCGTTCTTGTTACGGACGGTGTTTTCGCGGAGATGCGCAACCTTCCGAGCGATGAAATCGACGTTCGGACGATTTGCGACGTAGTAGTCGCCGACCGGCAGGCCAGTTACGAGATTCACGCGCTGGCCGCCGAGGCCTGCCTTCGCGAGGGCGTGGTGCACCAGCACCAAATTGATGTCAGACAGCGCGTAATCGCTGAACGTCGTATCGAAGTACGGGAGCGTCGGCGACACTGCATACAGCGTACCGTCGGGCCCTTCATAAACGTTGTCATCCGCGTCGTTCAGGCTGATCAGGTCAGCGCCGCGCGTGATGCGCGACGGCACATGGATCTGCTGCCAGTCGTCGGTGACGATCTTGATCCCGTCATGACCATCGTCGGTGCCAGCGAACCGGATCTCGTCCCCCTGCTGGAGGTGAACCACGTTCGCGACACCCTCACTCACTGCTGCATTCTTCGTCATTTGCTGTGCACCCTTTTTTGATGCCGTCGCTTAGCGAATCTGCCGGACGGCTTTTATGGATCCGGACATCTTTGTCCGAAGGGCCCGACAAAAATTCGGAAAGTCGTAACCCTTGCGCTGGATGATAGCAAAAAAGAATATGAAAATGAATCCGAATGTGAGTGGTATTAGAGATTTCCAAAGTAGAAGCATCGGAAATGGGGAAAACGCACGCGCATCGAGCGGCCCGATCCGGGGCGTGTTCGCGGTATATCTCCAGTGGGTGTCAGCCACGATTCGCTCCGGTCGCCTGCGACTTGTAGAACCGCATGAGGTCCGCGCTGATCATTCCTCGCGCGTGTGCATCCTCTGCTGCCCGCCACATCGGATATCCAAGCTCTTCGAGCGCTTCCCGCATCTGCGACTCGATCTTTGCCGGCGTCGCGCGGCGCTGCAGGTCCGCTCGCAGATCTGCGTCGACCACGAGGTATTCGCGCAAAACGGTCATGCCACCGCCAAGCTTCGGCACGCGAACCTGATTGAACATGACGCGGGCGCTACTGATCGCGCTGTATAGCGTGGCCTCTTTCGATTCGTCACTGAAGAACGAGAGCAGTCGCGTAAAGATCCCGGGCACGTCGTTCGCGTGCAATGTGGTACCGACCGGGTGCCCCGTTACAGCCGCCTGCAGCACCGCGTCGACGGTTTGCCGGCTTCGCGCTTCGCCGATGATGATCATGCGGGGCAAGCGGCGCATCAGCTGCTCGATGCCAGCCTCCCACGAATCCACATCCTTTCCGACCTCGATCTGGAATACGACGCTGTGGTCACACTCGATCGCGTCGTACACCTGTTCAATCGGCTCCTCGAGCAGGACGATGTTCCCCTTGATCGGCGTGTCGTTCTCAAGCACGTAACGAATGACACCGGAGAAGAATGTGCTCTTGCCGGAGCCGGTCGGGCCAGTCACCCAGATGACACCATCCTTCGGCGTGAGGGCCTCGATTACTGCCGGAGGCAAATCGCTGTCGCTCAAATACGCCGGCTCCGAGTTGATTCGGCGCATCACAATCTGCACGGCCATGGTTCCGCGCAGTTCACCCCGCCCAGCAGCGACCCGGAAGCGCGTCGCCTTTTTCTCGCCCCGAGCGTCGCGCTCAACGGGATCTTTGACGACGTAACTCGCCTTGACTTCGCGACGCTGAATCAGCTCCGCCGCAGCCTTGTCGTTGTCTGCCGCCCAGTTCGCGAAGCTTTTGACCTCTTCGATCGTCATCCGACGTTCGGTGATCGGACGCAGGCGTCCGCCGATCTCACAAAGCACTTGTTCCCCCGGCTGGATTATCGTTTCGCTCGCATTGATCGCAACGATCTCCAGCATCATCTCCTGCAGATGCTTCGCATCGCGGAACATATCCGGCTCACGGAAATCCGTCAGGCGATCGGGTACGCCTTCCTTACTTCGAAAGACCATTTACTGAGCCTCGTCCGAAGAAGGCGGCTCGGTTAGCGACGGCACATCCGTTGTTGTCGAAGTGCCCGGCACCGGTTGCTGCAATCGATCGACTTCCGAGCCCAGCGCTTCCCAGTCCTTCATGTTCGTGTTGAACTCGGGCAGCACCGTGAGTCGCAGCAAGGTTTCATCGACGCTCATCGACTGACCCGTGGTGTTCAGCGGCATATCCATCTGCGCGACGATCGGCATCGTGACCATCCGCTTGAAAGCGAGGACCCGATAGTTCTTCATCCCCGTGTAGTCGCGCGTCAAACGATTGAGGTTCAGTTGGAAAATGTCGTCGGCCTGCTTCACGCCGTTGTCCCAGCCGTCGGCCACGGCTTTTTGCCAGATCTGGCGTTCGGCACCATCCCTCGGGTACAGCACCGAGCTCGGGGGTGCCAGCGGTCCGGGGTCATTCATCAGATATTCGCGCCACGTGGGCGGGCGCGACGTAAATCGGGCCTGCGCTTGAAACGCCCATTTCGTCCGTGCGATACGGATCACCTGATCGCCCGGTTGCGCATAGATGTCGTCGACGCGATTGAGCACCGGCGGCAGCACGCGACCTTGAATCATGAACGGGGTGAAATCCCACGTGACGTCGAGCTTGCGCGCTTGCGTACTCAGCGTCTTGTTGATCAAGCGACTTTCCGAGATCAGGCCGCCACGCGCACCCAAGCCGAACGCGGCGTCGCGCAAAGCGTTCAGGCGAAAATTCCCGAGATCAGCGGAGCCGGCGCCTGCAACGACACGTTGCTCTGCTGCTGGCTGGCTGTAGCTTTGAAGCGCCTCGAGGGAAACGGCATCGATCGGCATGTCGCGGCCCTCAGGTATTGCTGGGTTTGTAGGTGAGCTCGATCACCCCGGGTTTCACGGCCACGTCGAGCCACGTGCTCGCTGTCGTACCGACGTAGCGCAGCACTTCGAGCACCGGCATCTTTTTCACGTACACGTTCACGTTGACGCGGTCCGGCGGGCGCTTCCCGAAAACCTTGAAGGCATAGCCGTACTTCGATGCGATGTCCGCGAGCAGTTCCTCCACGTCACCGTAGAAGTCATAGCTGACCTTATCGGTCAGCAGTCGCGTTCGAACAGTGGCTTGACGCTGCACGGATGCATCCGCCGTCATCGCCAGCTCCCGCTGCGCGTTCACTGCAAGCGCTGTCGCCTGATCGAGCCGCGTGAGCACGTCGAGCCGACGTTGCTCCTCCGTCGTCGGCGTCGGCGGCTGAACCGCGCACCCACTCAATGCGGCGAAAGCTGCGGCCACCGCCAAAGCACGAGCGCGATACGCGGGAGCAGAACCCCGTTTTGCCATACGTCACCCAAATCTCGACTGTGATTGATGTCAGTCGCGATTATGCATGCCGAATCGTACGAAAATCAAATATCTTTTTGATACCGTTTTCGCACACACATCCATAAATTTTTGATTTGTTGCGGATTGTCGCGCAAATCCAACATCACAGAATTTCTTGTTGCCGGCATGAGGCGATGCCGCCACGTCTCAGTGCGCAGCGTTATGTCGGCGGAAAACGCGGACGATCTACCGCTCCTCGATCGGGCCTGAACTGTCCACGCTTCAAAGCGGCCGACAAATTTTTGCGTCCAGCGCAAAATTTTTCCGACTCTAGCGCCTGCCATCTCACTCGATTCTCAATGGCGCGCCGCGCACTGACGCCCCCCGTGCGTCGAATCAACGACTTACCGAATCGCGACAGCAAATATTTGCCAAATTTTGTGGTGCCAACAATATTGTGAGTTGAGCGCAGCCGCGTTCTAGCTGCTCTTCGTGATGCCGCTTGTCGCCGCATTTTTCGTGAACGACAGGGGCCGTCAGAGGTATCTAACGTGTGCGTTATGACACCCGTTACAAACAGGACAAAGTGCTGCGTTGTGAAGCACGGCCCGGACTGTTTGTAACGGGGGGAGATACCTAACATGCACTTCACGTTCACTCGCGCGGTTGACACGGCATCGCGCGGCACGATATGAAGGCGAAAAGACGCTGTTCGGTTCCACACGGGGCTAGACGGCTGCACATCCACACATCGGCACCGCACACTCGACCATGGAACCGTTCGCCAGCTTTTCCCCAACGATCTCAGACAAGACGAAGATCGAGTACGAGCAGTGCTATGAGCGGAATCGAAGACGATTCATGACCGATCTCGGAAAGACCGACATGGCACCCGACGAGGTTGTGGCACACCTGATACTGACTCGCACCGAATACGCGGCCCGTACATGGAGGTTCTACAAGTCATCGGCCATCTACTATCTCGAGACCTATCATCCGCATCACGAGACCGCGATCGAAGAATTGAAGCGTCATGGATCCGGCGATTTACGCGACGGGGGATCAAACACCAGCGGTCGCAAGCGGAAGGACGTGCCCGAATCCGTGTGGACCGAGATCAAGTACGCCATCAACGAACGCATCAAGCAGCAGTACAAGCACGCGGCCATGCTGCTCGCTGTACTGGAAGGCACCCTTCTGACTGGTCTGCGACCAAACGAGTGGGCATTCTCCGAGCTCGGACACCATGAGGCCGACGGGCGCCGGATCCTGCGCGTGCGGAATTCGAAGAACACGAACGGACGCGCAAACGGGACGCACCGCGAGATGTACGTCGACGAACTGGACGCGAGCGAGCTCATCGTTGTCGAGCATGCGCTCGCGGCTTGCCAGTCGGACACCACCGAGGAAGCTACACGCCTGCAGCGCGCACTCAAGCACGAGCTCGAAGCAGCGCGCGCGTTGGCCGTCGCCGGCAAGCGTCGTGCGCGATCAAGCGTGACGCTGTATTCATTTCGCCACCAGTTCATTGCGAACGCGAAGCTGACGTTCGAAGACCCCGTTATCACGGCGGCATTGAGCGGCCACTCGAGCACGAAGACGGCACACCAACACTACGGCAAGCGCCGCAACGGACGCGCGATGGTGCGCGTCTACCCGACCGAGTCCTCTGTTGCGGCGGTTCAGAATCGGTATCTTGAAACCTATCGTGATTTCGTCGCCCGACGTGGCGCGAACCGCACGCCCTCATTGAGCTCACATTGACATGGATGAACTGGACCCGAAGACCATCCGGGATGGCACCGTTCAATGCGCGGTCGACGCGTTGCGACAAGAGCTCGATGCGCAGCTGGCCGTGGCACCGCTTGATCAACGCGCGTCACACGAGGAGCTGGCAGCTTGGGTGAAGGGATTCAATCGGGATCGAACTCGGATGACCGAGATCATTCAACGGCGCAACCCATGGGCAGCGAAGTTCGCAGCCGGCATTCCCGACTTTTGGGATCGCGTAGAACGCAGGCTCGGCATCGATTGACGGGCTACGCCCGGTGGTGCGCCGCACGGCAGCGCAGCGGTAGCGTGATCGTGCCAGCAGTACACGGCGCGCCGCGCTCAGCCGAGCGCATGCGGTACACGTGGGTCCACCCTGATTGCGAAGCAACATTTCATCGCGCGCCCCGTCAGGGGCGCTTCGCCGGCAGGAATAAGTGACGTGCCGAACTCGGAAAAGGACAGTCTCGGGATCGCTGTTGGAATTTGGTCCCGGGTCGCAGCCAGCATAGCAATCACGAACAGCCACGGCCTCGATGTCGTGCCAAACCAATAGGAGAAGCGAGATCATGAACCCACTCACCTACCGGTGCGCCAGCACCGGCTTCAGCGTCGACGCGGTGCCGACCGATGCAGTCTGGATTGATGGCGACGATCACGAGTCGCTGGATGCAGTTCGAATGAGATGTGCAACAACGGCCGCTCGCTTCATCGAGGCCGCTCGATCGGCTGGGCTCATAAGTGCGCAGGAAATTGCGCGGGGAGACGTTTGGGTGACCGTCGACCGCAGCGACGGCATACTACGGGGCGATGTGAACGTGGAAACGCAAACCGACATATTCGAGTTCGAACCGCTGGAGCGGGGTCGAGCTGGTGGCCCGAGCTTTGTTCCGGTTCGAGGGCTCGATATTCTCGACGACGAGCGCTAGACGCCGGGCTGCCGCACGCCGGGGCAATTCCGAGGTGCCTCGGCAAATATTTGCAAAATTATTCCGAGTTCACCAGAAATTGAAGTGGCCAACATCGAATGCGTTCTTTAGGCCGGCATCACCGTCATAGACGAAATCGTCGAACCCCTCGGCACCCAACCCCGTCTCGGCAAGGCAAGCATCGATGTGGTGAGGCAAGAACCAGTCCCATTCGCCACGCTCGAAGATGACACCGTAGCGCTCGCCGATTCCGACGTCCTCAACGGCGAACACGATCCCTCGTTCGCCTTCCTGCGCCATCTCGCCGATTTCCTGCGTCGCAGTGAGGATACTGCCCGCAACGATATACCCGCGATAGCGATACCCAGTCGACAGCGACGACAGGCCGGGTTGCGGCAGTTGCTCCTCGCTGTCCTCATCCACCCTACGTCGATACGAGCCCGTGCGCGGTCCGCGCTTTCGGGGCTGCGGCTCTTGCAGCAGCGCGCCAGCTCTTGCATGCCGCATTGCGAGATGCTGTGCGCAAAGCTTGTACGGAGGCAGCCCCTCGACGGCGTCGTTCCAGTGGATCCGGCGTTGCCCGTTGTTGATAAGGCGACTCAGGTAGACAGTCGAGATCTCCCAGTACTTGGCGAGCTCGGCATGGCTCCAGCCCTTGGCACGTATGACTGCGCGCATCTCATCCGGAGATAATTGGCGACCCATTCTCGCTCCAATAAATAAACCTATAGGTTTATTTTATCCGGACGCGTGAGCTTGGGAAAGGCGGGGAACTGTATCGCCCAAATGCCCGCCCACAAAGAAAAAGCCCGTCCGAGGACGGGCTTGAAGGCGGAGTTCCGCGCCTACTTACGCAGTCACCAGTTGCAGGCGCCGGACACCGTATTCCTGCTCGGCTACCAGCGCGTCGCCGCTGGCACCGCGCTGAGCACGCTCTTGTGCGCGCTGATGCATCATTTCGATCAGGTCGTCCGGCAGGAACCCGAACTCACGGGCACCGGCCTGCACGTCACGCCAGCTGTACTTCGGCGCAATAGCGCCGGAAATTGCGTCGAACTGCACGGACCGGAACACCTCGTGACTAATCATTTCCCGTGCGTCGTGAAATTCGGACGGAGCGATCGTCACACGGCGCTCACAAGAGACGCCGAAGGCCTTTTCGAGCAGGCCGACGAGATCGTCCGCAGCGTTCATGATCGCGACCCGAAATTGGTGCTGGCGATCGTGCAGCAACACCATCCGGTCTCCGCCGCGCCCGAATCGTCGTGCCGCGTCCGTTCGTACCTCGACCAGCAGGAGATCGTCGGAGAAAAGCTCGGCGACCAGCGATTCAACCGCCTCACACCACGTTTCGGATGTTGCCTTGCTCGTACCCTCGGCGCGCCATTCGATCACGCCGCTGGTTCTCAGTGACGTGAAGTCTTCGTCGATGCCTAGCAGCGAGACGACGCGGTCGAAAGTCTGGCGAGATATCAGCTTCGCTGCGTCCTTGCCCTCCTCGCCCGAGCTGGCTCCGAGCAACGCCTCGTAGGACGCGCGGGGCATCCCGGTTCGGTGCTGAAACTCCTGCGCTGGTATCCCGCGTGCGAGCTGGATGTTTCGCAGCTGCCGCCGCGAGAGCGGTCGCTTTTCGTCCATTCCGTTCCCCTTCTCAGGTTGTCCACCCGTGAATGTATCAAAAAAATATACGTTTTTTACCTTTTCTGTATAATAGCAAGCCATTGCGCGACCTGCATCCCCTTTTCCGGCCTTTTATGACCGACTCATCCGCCGACTATGTACTGGTGAACGGCACGCACGTTGCGATCGACAAGAGCGAACATGTGCCGCTGATCCAGCAAACCGCGAGTGATCTTCATTGCTCGCTGGAGGAGGCATGGGATCACGTCAAGGAACACGTCGCACGCCTGCTGACGGATAATCCGCGCGCTCAGCGAAAGGCAGGACGCAAGGACACATCCGGAGCGGTCGACGTCATTCCTGCGGCAACATCCCCTACTCCGAAATCACCACCCGATACTCGCCTGAGGACGCCACGCATTGAGGTCGCCACCGACCAACGCGTGCTGCATCTCAATGGGGCGCCGGCGAACGCGATCCGCGAACTCGATCGGAACGAATTGGGGCTCAGCAACGACGAGTCTGTGGTCGAAGCGATCACGAGCGGGAAGATCAAGCTGGCCGAGGAGCATCCAGACGTTTCGTTGCTTCGTGCGACATCACCCGGGTTTATCGAATTCGGTACGGTCTCTGAGGATCGACGCGCGGCGATTGAAGCAGTCCATCAGCGTCAATACCGGTTCCCGTTCCACGCGGACGCGGTAAGGATAATGGCGACAGATCTGAACAAGACGTCGCTCTTCCATGTCGCCAGCAACAACACCCCACGTCGCTTCTGTCGCGACGAACCACTGGGCCGAATCGGCGAGACGGTTAGCGCCGTGTATCGCGGCGAAGAACTGCGCCATGACGATGAATTGGTCCTCATGCAGCTGATGCAGGTCGCGCGCGGAAAGTATCCCTACGAATCGTTCAGCATCTTCAGCGTGCCGTTCTTCAAAGGCTCGCGCGGCGTAACTCGCCGTGCGAGCTCAAAAGATATCGACAGTGTGATGGAGTCGCTGGCGCGCATGCGAGGCGGCTATCTGGTCGTGAAATCGCGTTCGAACTACATCACGGTGAACCTGATCAAGGATCTAGCCGGATCCGGGTCGAATCACCACGTGATGATCGATCCCGCGCTGATCATTTTGTACACGAGCTTCACTGCCTTGGATACGGACCACCTGTTCAAGACTTCTGGCGTCGCGCGGCAATTACTCAAGTACATTTCGACGATTCCGTCGACCTATGAGGAAACACGCCCTATCAAGGTGACGAGCCTCTTTGAGCTTTGCTACGGGACGCTCGACTCGCTCGAGCGCCACTATCGCGAAACCAACCCCGGCAGGTCCGACGCTCAAGTCCGGATCGCAATGAGCAAAAAGCTCTCCGACTTTCGTCGCAAGAACCTGCCGGCAGGCCTCGACAGCCTGAAGGACATGAACATCATCCGTGAGTACACGCTGGATGAAGCTACAGACAAGGTCGTGATCGTCCGCAACCCGGATGCATCGCCGATACGCGTCTTGGCGGGGCCTACTGCTTGATGGATCGCCGTGCCTTTCTCGCTGGCGCTACAGCCATCGGCGCTTCTCAGCTGATTCCTCAGATCGGACACGCCACCGATAACGACTTCTGGATCCGCGATCGCGAACTCTGGGTTCGTCGGGACCGGCCCGGGCGTGAGCTGGAGGAATTCCGTGTTGTTTACTGGTCAGGCGGCCGATTCGATCCCAATAATTACGTCAGGCTTTGCTATCTCTTTCGCGACTCGAAAGAGGACGTCGTGGCAGAGATCGATCCGAGACTGTTCAACCTGCTATTTGGCCTTCAGCGCTGGGTGCAGCTTGTGACTGGTCGGCTACTGCCGATTGATCTCACCAGCGGCTTTCGAACACCCCAGCACAACGCCTCGCTGATCAAGGAAGGCGCTTCACCGACGAGCGAGCACCTGAATGGCCGTGCTGCTGACATCAAGATCCCGAGCGTCGCACCAGCTGCTGTCGTGTCAATGGCGCGGTTCTTCGAAATGGGCGGAGTCGGAATTTACAACAGCTTCACACATGTCGATGTAGGCAGAGTTCACGCATTCGTCGGTCGTCGCCCTCGACGCTAGTTTTGCTGTCGCTTCGCTGCCCAAACAGCGCGGCGCAACCCTTTGCCGCCCAGTCTCTGGGCGGTTTTTTTGGCGAAAATATTTGCCAAATTTTGCGCCGGATAAATCGAATACCGCGACTGACGGCGATTGCTCATGTCTGCGTAGACAACAAACTTTTCGTTTGATTGTCATGCCAACACCCGATGTGGGGTGTTTCGGAGAAGGCTTCGCAGACCGCCAAGGGCCGAATTGCCGACGCTGCTGAGCGTCCAAGAGCGCTCCAGTTGATCAGCGTCAGGAGCCGCTACCGCGCGGTGGCTGAGGCCGATCACTGCGCTCATGGCGTCAACCAACGGATCACGTGCCGGACGCTGTTGCTCGATCTGCTTGGCCAAACGATGAGCATCACGGGCAGCCGCGAAATGCGTGTCGTCTGACGGCTGGGCCAGACGAATCCTGCCGGCATTCAGCGCTGTCACAAATCCGTCGATCCAATTGCTGCCAGCCGTACGAAGGCTCTCCTCGGTGACGCACTCGACCGTGAGCGTTTGCCCGTCGCTTGAAACCTCAAACCGCTTCGCGCCGTCCGCAGTCACGAATCGTTCACCCGCAAGACGATCGCGCTCCGCTTCAGCCGCAGCATGACGTTCCTCGGCCATGCGGGCCTCCACGAGGGCGACCTGCCGTTGCTTGGCGAGCCAAGCGAAGTCTGTGCCGCTTCGAAGCAGCGCGAAGAGGTAAGGGATCGGCTTGTTCGCTTTTTTGATGGAGTCCCAGCAGGCCGTGACGATGTCGCCGAGCTTCTTGCCGTGAGTTCGACGTGCAACGCCCATGAGCCAAAAAATGAAGTTTTTCTGAAAACCGACGGCCAGAAGCGGCTGAACGTCCTCAGGCAGCTGACCGGGTTGTCTCCTTTGAGAAGGAGGGTACGGATAAACCTTATATGTAAACCGGTCTGACACGGTGGCAGTCGGCTGGGCCGGCAAAGTGCTGTCGTCGGTCTTCAACTCGGAATCGACCACATCTGGCTTGGGCGTGGCCGGAAGCTTTGCCTCTTTGGCGGAAGCAATCAAGCCGAGGGCCTTCGCTGCCTGTTCTGAAAGATGAATATATGCGGCGCCAAACAGGCCGCCACGAGACTTCCTAATTTGCTCCGACACGGTGATCAGGCCCGCCTCGACGAGATCTTGCTCGGCTCGGTACCACGTACGCTCAGATTGTCCTGCACGACGCGACAAGTAGCTCCGGCGCGCAAAGACGGAGTTGAGCGGCTTGCGTGCGTCGACGACCAGCGCGATCGATGCGAGGGCTGCTCGAGCTCGCTTGGAGAGCGTAGTGATTTCGAGGGCGCGCTGGTGCGCACGGAGGGTCGGGTAGGGAAGGTTGCGGGCGAGCTCGAGCTCGTCGAGTTGAGCTTCGAGTGCCGAGAATTCGCTGTCGATAGGGTGAGCTTCACCCTCGCCAGCAACAGAGCGTTGCGCGATAGACATGTCGAGCGTCCATTTCTTCGAAAATGGATGGTCAATGCTTGACTGTCACTCGCGATCCGCTACACTCCGATTTGTCGAGACTCTTCCGGTTCCAGCCGGGGAGTGTAGCGGGGCACGATTCCAGTCGAGCCCAATTTTCAAAGGCCCCCGGTTCCAGCCGAGGGCCTTTGTCTTTTATGCAGCGGTTCTTACCTCATCGCATTCATCCGCATCTGTAAGTCCTTGATTTCAAACAAGTCGCTATTAGGGACTTGCCTAGCAAAATCCAACCGAACCGCTAACTCATTGATTTCAAAGGGGTCGCTATTAGGGACTTGGGTGTGTTGCTCCCGCTTCCCCGCTTTCAATCTCGCGGCGAATGAACGCCTCAATCTTGTCGGCCCAAGCCTGAGCATTGGCATCTACATCGCGGCCCTTGCCTGCTGCGAACTTCAATCCGACCGTGCCGCTTCGAACAGTGACCTCGCAAAACTTACTACGGCCGATCTTGATTGTGCGTGCCGGAGCCGGGGCGGTTCTGGGCGCCTTCGGGCGGGCGAGCTCTAACGCGCGCTTCTGCGTCATCTCTTCGTCGTTGACGAGCGCCTGAATTGCCTTCACCACGGCTTCTGCGTTGCCGCCAGCGGCAAGTGCAGCGAAATCTTCAGCTGCATTTCCGCCGACTCGATCCGGGCGTTGCGCGATCGCGTCGAGCGCGGCTTGGGGAAGCTTCTCGAACGAAAGGATTCGAGCGATATGCTGCTTTGACAGACCGCTAACTTCGATGATGTCTGAGCGGGTAAACCCTTGCTCGTTTTGCATCCGCATAAATTGCCGGTACTTCTCAAAATCGGGCAGGTAGGCGGACAACAAGTTTGCGAAGGCGGCGCCAAGTTCGGCCTCGGCCGCAGTGCCGTTAAACACCACGCCGAGGATTTCGTCTCTTCCGAGGTCGTCGCGATAAATCTCAGCTCGGTTGTGGCCGGAGACGATCTCGTTTCGGCCGTCGCCGAGCGGGCGATATCGAATAGGGTGGATGAGCGGGTTCTTGGACAGGTTGTCGCGCAATTCGTCGCGTTCGACAGGAGTCAGGTAGCGCTGCCGGCCCGGAACCCAGACCAAACTCGAAATCTTGACCATTGCCGCGCTGGATGTACCGCCGCCCTGCTCGAGCTCCTCGATCTTTCGGCGCGCTTCTTCCAACTGTTGCTTGGCGCTTTCTGCCTCGGCCGTTGCAGCGGCAGCTCGATCCTCGGCTTCATTGATTCGCTGCGTGATGTCGAACATCCGGCCGGGTGCAGAGAGCGGGCCGCGTGAATTGCCCGCAGTACGATCCTGCGCGTTTCCAGCTTGGAGCTGCGCGGTTCTCTCCAGCAGTGAACCTTTCGTTTTCATTCGGCGGACTCCTTCGACCAGATATGAGAGAACTGGTCATCGATATACTCGGCAAGCGCGTCATGAGGCTCGCGCAGCCGTTCATACTGTTCGCCTGACATGCGGGGCGCATCGCCGTCGGAATCGACGTCAAGCCGGCGTTGATCGTAAATCGTGGATAGCGCGCCAAGCGCAGCTGCTTGAACTTTTGATTCGGGGACGGAGAGAGGGAACACGAGATCGCCATACGCCTTTCGGATCCAGCCCTGCACGCCCTTCGATGCATCAGTCGATTTAACTTTGGTCATGAAGATGCTGAGGAAGTCGTATCGCTTCGACGCCATGACCTCAGGAAGCCGGGCAGCAATCTCGGCGAACATCTGCCAGAACTGGGTCGAGCTTGCGAAGTCCAGTGCCTCCGGCGGCAGCGGCATAACGATCGCATCAGCGGCCATGAGAACGTTTGTCGTGATGTAGCTGAGTGCCGGCGGGGTGTCGATCACCACAACGTCGTATTCATCGAGCAGCGGTTGGATCCCCTTGTTCAGGATGTCCCAAAACTCGAATCGACTGTCGCGCATGATGTGCGACGGAATTCCGAACTCGGCATCCTGGACTGCATTGCAGCTAGGAATAACGTGCAAGTTCGTCCAATACGTGTCGTGAATCGCGTAGTGCAGAGTTTCCTGTTCGCCGTAGATCAGGGGCAGGACCGTGTCGTCATAGCCGATCTCTGCATCCGGCGCATACCCGCAGAGTTGCGTCGCCGAACCTTGCGGATCGCAGTCGATGAATAGCACCTTGCGGCCGAGCAACGTCAGCGCTTGCGCAACGCTAATCGAGGACGTCGTTTTAGCAACGCCGCCCTTATAATTGGCAAATGCTACGACCCGCCCTCGCACTCCGGCCCTTCGCTGGACTCGGTTCGTAGTCGCCTTCACCCACGTGATGGCTTGCTCGAGCGTGAAAATTTTGGCGCGACCGGCCCCAGTCTGAGTTCCGACTGGAAGTCCAAGCTTAGTGGTGAGATAGGGCATTCGCTTCTTGTCGATCCCGCACAAGCCGGCAATGTTGGCGGCAGTGTAGGTCGGTGGAAGCTTGCGCGGATAAGGCTCCAGCATCGTTGCTCGAACTTGATCGAGAAAGTTCAGCGCTTGTGGTGCGATGCCATCGCGGATGTCTGCGATCGACACGGACGTGTCAACCACTGGAGCGTTCGGGGCGGGCGTATCGTTCACGGTCACTGGTTTTTTCCAAGTTCGCCAGAAAATTCTAGGTAAGCTGAAATTTTCAGGGTTTGTTTGAAATTTATAGCTAACCCGGAGAATATTCGGTTAACTCCCATACTTCAAGTAAACTCTGAAGAAATTCTGTGCCACAGAGTTTTGACTAGGGCGTCCGATCGGGCCCCGGATAGGCGTTCGTGTCGAAAAGCGCCCCCGAAACCGAGCTAGCAGCTCGGTCCGTGCGTGTCGAAGCTTGCGCGCCATCACTCCACCATCAGCTCCCTCTTAGCCAAATCTTCCTCCGGAATAGCTTGTGAGGCTGGCGGCTGCACGTGTGCGTGCGTGCTGAACTCGGAAACCGACAGGAAGTGGCTGTCCATCCGGCGCTAGTTGACGTGCCGAACTCGGAAAGCGTCGCTCTCAGATCCCCGCTGCTTGTGCCGCGAAGCTCCCAATTACGTGCCGAAGTCGGAAAAGATCAGTGGTCGAGCTCGGCGCGTGTACGTGTTGAAGTCGGAAGGGGTGCGTGCCGAACCCGGTAAACAGGCGTGCTGAAGTCGGAAGGTAGGCGTGCCGAACTCGGTAAGCGGACGTGTCGAACTCGGAAGGGGTGCGTGCCGAACCCGGTAAACGAGCGTGCCTATCTCGGAAAGGATGCGTGCCGAACTCGGTAAACTGTCGCCACAAATCGGCCCTAAGTCATTGATTCTGAATGGCTATTCGCGCTCGTCAGGCGCCGGCATAAGTATTTAAAAAGATTTTAAGAAGTTTACACAGAGTTTTTAGAGAGGCGGGTTTTCGTGTCTGCCAAGATGTGAAAAACAGCCCCACACCACCTTTTCTTCCAGCCGTCTCGCACTCGCACGGTCTACGTGTTGAAGTCGGAAAACCGCCGAACATGACGTTGCTACGCGCAGAATGATTCAAAAAAATATTTGTTTAGTGATTCAAACGTTGACACTATCCAAAACTGCCGAGACAATACCGACAAAATTGGAGGGTCGTGATGTCGGGCAGCGAAAGGGGTGTCGCCGAGCGCATGAGCTCAGGGGCGCATACCGTGCTTCGAGTTCTGGAGAAAAAGGCGTACTTCAAGCACCGCTTCTTGGAGCAGGTGCAGGCGCTCTATCAGGCTGACTCGGAACATGCGCTTCCGACGCTGCCGGCGTCGCTATATCTGACCGCCTTGTTTGTGCGCGTGCCCGTTGAGGTGAGGTCGCGCGTTGCCGAGCTCGCCGCGAAGAGGATAGTGAACGCCTTTGAACATTGCCCCACTCCGGCCGAAACCAGAACGCTTGTCGCGGAAGCCACCCTCGCGGCGCTCGACCTGTCGTTCGAGGCGCTTGCGGAGCGGGCGAAGTTGTTCACGGCCTGTCCGCCAACTGAGCAAGCGATCGCAGATCGCTGGGTTGAGCAAGTCATCTTTACGGCCATGAGCCGTATCGGGCGAGATCGACTTGCATCGATCTCGCCAGCGGAATGGAAGGATGAGGTTAGTCAGACGATCCTCGGCGACGCCGAGACTCTCCGTTCGTATCAAGTTCCTCATTCGGATCCGGTGCGCCTGATCCGCAAGAACTTCCGTGAGCTGTTACCGAAGGCATGAGCGAACAACGCAAAGACGCGCAGCGTCGCACGCCCGCTCAACCGACCACGTGGGGTAACCCGCGACGGAATCGCACGCCTCGCTTCAATGCGCTGATGCTCGCCTTCCTCAGGCGCCTCAACAAGTGGCTCGCCCCGGTCGCGATCCTCGAATTCCTCATCATCGTGGGCCTGATCATGACGCTTGCATTCGGCACGCAGTTCGCGCGCTTGTTCGCGTCAGACGGCTCGATGTTTTCCTGCGAAATCCCGCTCGCGGCGGATCAGCGCAAATGACCTCTCAGACCACCACACCGAAACATCCCCCGGCATCTCGTCAAGAGGGTGCGCAAGTCGTTGACCTCGTTCTCGAAAATGAGGGGCTACGCGTTGAGGCGAAGAAGAGTGAGTCGAAGCACTCGATCAACTACCTCGTGATCATCGCGGGGCAGTTCATGATCATCCTCTTCCTGTTGTGGCTCACGTTCTCGTACTTTCCGCTGCAGAAGTACATCCCAACGCAGAACGCCGCTGCGATCTGCTCATTCGAGCCGATCGACAAGCCCAACATCACGGCTGCGCAGGCCGTTGACTACGCAAAAGACGCCGTGGTGACGATCTACGCCACGGACTACGCGAACTATCGGACGACGATCACGAACGCGGCCGACAAATTCATGCTGCCGGAATTTCGCGGCCCCTTCATGCAGACAATGAGCAGGTCCGATTTTCTGAAGGCCCTCGTCAGCAACCAGTTCACCGTCACGCCGATCACCACGCCGAATCAACCGCCTCAGGTTGTGCGTGAAGGCGTTCTCAATGGCGCATACGCGTGGAAAGTACAAGTGCCGCTGACGTTCTACTACACGAGCGGCCGCCAGCAGCATGACGATCGCGTCGTCGCCGAGGTGACGGTCACGCGCACTGATCCGACAAAGATTCGCCTCAATCCAAGTGCGATCGGTGTGAGCTGGATCGACTTGAAGACGGCGGTGAACTAAGGGCACGAAATGAGCAAAAGAATCTTTCTCACCGCGATGACGCTCATAGCGTCGTGCATAGGTCAAGCGTCGCTCGCGGCGCCATCGGGGCAGGGCGCGGGCGCGCAAGCGCAGCAATCAGCTTCGGATCCGAAGGCGCCAGATGTCATCGCGCCGAACATGGACGATGCCACTCCGCCCATTCCGGTAACGAAGGAAGTGATACAGCGGCTCGTCGACGATCGAAACGCTCGAGTCCTAACGCCGAGGCAGATCGACTCAGTTCGCCGCACTGTCGATGCGGCGCGGCGGGCGGGCGTCTCCCCGTATCCGGGGGGAATGATCGCGGAGCCTCGCTCGCGCCAGATTCCATGGCGCCCGGACGTCGTCAAGCGTCCCGAGACGATTGAGATGTGGCAAGGGACGCTCTCGACATTCGTGTTCACCGACATGTCGGGCAATGCGTGGAATATCAAGTCGGTCTCCTTCGATTGCAACCTGTTCGACGACGGTCGCTCCTGCGACGGTGGCACGAGCACACAGGGAAAAGCGGGTGCGAGCGATGCGACGAACATGGTGTCGCTTCAGGCCAACAGTCCGTACTCCTACGGCAACGTCGTGATTCGACTCGATGGGTTGCCGACGCCAATCATCTTCGTGTTGCGAACTGGAAAATCGACGAAGACCGACATGGCGATCGACGTTCGTGTCGAAGCACGCAATCCATCGGCCCCGCCGCAACTGATTTCCTCCGCATCACTCCCTGCATTTGATGATCGCATGGACGGATTTCTGAGCGGTGTTCCGCCCCAAGGAGCGACGGCCATGAAGGTGGCCGGAGGGCAAGCGGAAGCGTGGATGCTGAACGGCTCGCTTTACGTGCGCACGCGTCTTTCACTGCTGTCGCCCGCATTCACGGATCGTGTGGGGTCGGCTGAAGGGATCTCGGTCTACAAGTACCCACGGTTTGTGCCCAGTCTGCTGGCCAGCGTGAACGGCATTCCTACATCGCTTCTCGTCAGTGGCAACTGAGGCAATCAAAATGGCATCGGAAAATAGCAACGTTTTTGATCCCGCAAAGCAGCGAGAGGCTGAGGCCGAGACTCGCGACATCAAGCGCAACAACATCAATCAGGTTTTCGGCCAAGGGAAGGGGCGCATTGCCGCTATGGCAGTTGGCGGTACCTTCATCGTGTTGTTGATCGTCGGATCGTGCACGTTGATGGGGGGTGGCCCCAATGCGCCGCAGGCTGCAGCACCGATAGGGGCGATGCCGAACGCCAGCGGAATGCAGGGCGACCAGATGGTGACGACGGCCCGTGAAGCTGAGCTCCGTCGACAAGCGAATCAAGAAGGAGCGTCGGAAGCGCAAGCTAACAAGCAACCTTACGTGGCCACCCCGGTCCTTTCTGCCAGCTCGACGCAAACTGCCGCAGGAGGGGATTGGGGTGGCTTCGGTGCCGGTGAGCCAGTAACGGCCAGCCAGCCGGCCGCAAAGGCGGCCGACCCTAACAACGTGAATCTCAACGCAAATGCAGGAGTGAACGGGACAGGTGCGAACAACAGTGCTGCTGGGGCGAACGCTCCACGGCCGCTGAACGATGTTCGAACCATCGCAGCTACGCTGGGCGCGTCCGATGGAGACGTTACTTCGCAAATCGACCATGTGCTTGGCGTGCCCCCGAAAAGCAACCAGCAAGGCGGAGGCGGTAGCAAGCGCTCGTTTACGACGGGCTACTACCCGGTCGTCGTGCAGCAGGTGTCCGCCCAAGCGTCGACCCAGCAAGGCGGCCCCGTGCAACCTGCAGTGCCGGGCATGGCGCCACCGGCAACGACTAGCGCAGCCGCAAATCAATCGGACCGACGCACGATTCCGCACTGGGAAATGGGCGACGCAGGTTACTGCCAAATCAAGTACGCGGTGAATTCGGACTTGCAGCGGAAGGATGTCTTCGCTGAATGCTATGGCGGTCCGTGGAATGGCGCGATCTTCAACGGCAAGGCAGAGCCTTCGCAGGAAGGGGTAGCAGATCCGGGATTCATCGTTACCTTCAGCGCTGCCCGGATCCCGGGTTACGGCACTCGCTCGGTGCAGGCGGTCGCGTTCACGAATGACACGCTCGAGGCCGGTGTGCAAGACAGCGTGAATAGCCACATGTTCGTGAAATTCAGCGAGCTTGCAATTGCGGGCCTGCTGAAGGGGATCGGTCAAGCAGCGCAAGTCGTGACCGGTTCGTCGAGCACCCAGACGATCGGCAACGTCAGCACAACTTCGCTCAGCGTACAGAGGCCGGACCTCGCCCAGATCGCCGAAAGCGCGGCGGGTGGGGTGGGGCAGTCACTCGGCGATTTCGTTCAGCGTCGATCCGATGCACTCAAGACCACAATCAAGATCTATCCGCGCAAAGACATCGGAATTGTGCTTTTGAATGACGTCGTGGATCAAAAACAATAATGTTTTTGTATCCTGCCTGTATAATTTCGCCGTGAATTCTTGGAGAGCACCATGACCGACGCCATCAGGGAGATCCGATTCTCTGACGATCCTGAAAACGAGGACCGCGATCCTGAAGATCTTGCGCCCGTGCAGCCAACTGGGGGCGGCCCTGCTAAGCCGCATAAGCCGTTCCCACTTGGCAAGTTGATGGGTGGAATCGGCGCTGTTGCAGTCGTGCTCGTCGTCGGGTCGGTTGGGCTCGTCAAAGTCCTCCAGCCGAAGCCGCAGTCGGATCAGTTCACGAACGTGCCGCAACCTCAGATGAGCGCGGGTGTGAGCGCGCAGTCGGCCATCGTCCAGATCGGTGCGCCTTGCGCGCCGAACGGTCTAATGGGGCAATCGCCAGTAGGCGTCGCGTACTGCCAAGGCGGTATGTGGACGTCGACGGCACAAGGACATTCCGGAGGGCAGCAAGGCGCACCGATGCAGCCACCGTTGCCTCAGGGCCAGTACCTCCAGCCGCAACCGCAATCGATGGCGGCGCAAAGTCAGCAGTCGGTGACGGCCGCGCAGAATGCGGGTGTGGCCGGACAGCTTGCTGTACAAAACGGCGGAGACCCGAATCCGATGGGTCCCGTACCTCATCGCACGGTAGGCGGTGCCGAGATGGCATCCGCGAAGACCGAAGCACCGGGGGGGCAGCAGCGTGTGGCAACTGCAACTGGGCCGGATCAAACGCAGCAAGCTGCGAGTGGCGATATCGCGGCTCAGCTGGCCGCAATGCAGGCGACGATCGCAGATTTACAGAAGCAACTCGCCGGCAAGAATGGTCGAGCGGCACCGAAAAGCGCAAACCACCCGACGAAGAGTGTGAAGAAGAGTGCGCCGATACAGACAGCGGCAGCAGAAGATGCCGAACAAGCTGACGGTGATGCTGGCGCCGCACCTGCGCCGCATCATGAACGAGTGGTGCGTATGAAGGCGCACACGAAGAAGGCCGCAACCACGGGCGACAAAGGAAAGCCGGATACATCGTATGTCGTCACTGGGATGATCGGCACGCGTGCGTTCATCACGAAGAAGGGCGGGAATGACGTGAATCCGGACAGTACGGTGGCGGTCGGCGACACGCTCGACGATGGGCGAAAGGTTCTTTCGGTTGATCCGAAAACCAAGCGCGTCTGGTTGTCGGGAAATCAGTACATCTCGACCGGCGGTGCCGGCAGCGACGAGTAATCGCGCGCGGATCGAGCGAATATGGACAGTACATCGAACACGGGCCTCGTTATTCTCCTGACTCGTATCGGGAGCGCGGCACCAGCGCTGTTGACCCTCGTCCTGACGGTCTTCGCATTCATTGGCGTGATCATGGTCGGGACGGCCATAAAAGGGTTTCATGATCTGACCGCATATGGCACCTACGGCCACGGTGGGTATCAGCACCGGACCAACGGCGGCCTGCTGTGGCGCTTGTTCATCGGGACTGTCCTTACATCGCTACCCATTGCGATCGGTGTACTAGGAAACTCGGTTTTTGGCACGGATGTCGCCACCGGCCTGATGGCATATCAGACCGGTGGAATGTCGGCGGTGCAACGGGCCGCGCTCGATGGGATCTTCAAGCTGTTTGGCCTCTTAGGTGTGATGTCGTTCGGTCATGGCTGGCTCGAACTCAATAAGCACAAATCCGGCATGTCGAACGGGTCGGTGCGAGCTCCGCTGGTATGGATAGGTGCTGGGCTTGGCTTGATCTACCTGCCGCAGGTCCTGAAGGTCATCGCGTGGGCAACTGGAATTGATGTGATCAACGTGCTTTTGTTTTAAGTGATACCACTCGCTAAGGAGAACGAAATTGAAAAACTTGATGGACATTCGCTACAAAGTCGCTGCGACATTGACCATCGCAATGCTGTCGGCCGTCGCCCGCGCGGATCAGCAATTCGATCTGACGAACATCTCGGGAACGAGCGGTGCGGGATCGGCCGACATCACGCAAGCGGTCAACAAATACAAGGGGTACCTGCAGAGCTTAATCACCCTCGTTCTGCTCTTCTTCGCAGCAAGCGGGGTTGTCCTCTGTGGCATCAGCATCAAGAAGGTGTACGAGGCGAACAAGGACAATCGTGAGCCGCCGAAGGTTGCAGTCATCGGTATCGTCGTCGGTGCCGCAATGACGATCGTCACCGTCATCATCGGCATTCTCCGCAATTCCGCGACCCCGACGTAAGCGTAGGGCACCGGCCGATGTTCAAGCGAGTGTTGCCGGAGCTGATCATCTCCGCCAAACGTAAAGTTTGGCGGATGAATGACCACGCCGGGGAAGATGCGGACAAAGCTTTTCAGCAGGTACGGCGCGCGATTCTGGACGCGTGTGGGAATGAGTGTGCGTTCTGTCAGCATACCTCGTCGAAGTATCAGGAAGTGCACCACGGCGACGACGATCACGCCAACAATTCGCGCGAAAATCTGTTCGGGACCTGCCCGCTCTGCCATCAGGTGTTTCACCTCGGACTGGCCGGGATGCGGGACGGCGGCCAGATCATCTATATGCCTGAAATGTCGCAGGCTGAGCTCAACCAATTAGTGATGCACATCTGGATCATCGATTCGACAAACGAATTGATCAAATCCGGCCCGAGCCCGTTCGCTGACACGAACGAGCGGCAGATCTTCGAGCGAGTCCATAGCGCGGCCACAAAGCTCCGTGGCTATCTCGAAAACAGACGCGCTCCGGTGTTGATGCGCATCGGCGGCTATGTCAAAGACAACAAGGCGCTGGACTTCGAGCCGACACTGAGCCAGATCACCCCGTCGCTCTTCGCGAACGTCCTCATGCAACTGGACGATGAGACATTCGAGAAGCGCGGTGAGGCGTTGGGTGGCCTCAGATTGCTGCCGAAGCCGGAACGGTTCGGTGAACGGATCAAGCATTGGCGCGACGAGGCAAACAAGATTCTGCCCGTCTGGCGCTGGACCAAGATTTTGCCCGAGGAGAGTATCCGCGAGCTCGTTCTCGGGTGCGTGAAGCGCGTCGATGAGGCAAACGCTCGACTCGCAAATGCGGAGTGAATATGCAATACGGAGTCGTGCTCTTCGACGATGAAGTGCGGAAATCGTCGACGAACAAGAAGCGCGTCGCCAGCGGCGCGTCAGTCTCGATCGATGGTGCGCCGTCTCGGCGTATCGTGTCGGTCAGCGAACTCGAGTCGAATGTGAAGTGGCTGACGAACTTCGGGTTTACCGATTTCAACGCAAACGGACTCGGACGCAACCCGAACTTCTACTTCAGTGGTTTTCTCCGTACCGAGTTGAAGGCGATCGCCGAAGAGATCGGTGCAGGCGACGAGCAGCTCGCCGCAGACAATGCAGCTGAAGTGCTCTCGGCGCTGTTTGGCCGAGTGATGCGAATCGCTACAGAACGCCTCGGCGTCGATCTCAAGACGAACAGCATTTCGACGAAAGGCCTAGCGGATTTCATCGCTGCCCGTGTAGTGAACAAAAACAAGATTCCGGATGAGATCAACGCCGCGTTGAATCACGCATATCAGACATACACGTCGGTGATGACGCGGGTTCCGCGAGACTGGAAGAAAGTCGTCCTCCGGCGTCCGCGCCACATTCACGCAATGGATGTACTCAGTACACCAGTGCCGAGCGAGCACCAATGGGTGTATGTGCAAAACGCGCGCCTGCCCGCAGGAAATTCCGACCGAATCGACTGGTGTTTGGGCAATGAACTGCCGGTTCTGGCAAACGTAGTCGTGAAACCTCGGCGCGGAGAGTACGCGAACCTCATCAGCTACAACGCGGGGGCCGCGAACGCACGTTCGTGGGTATGCCAACCGGAGCTGATGATGCTTGCGCAATTCTGCGACGTTGAGGTAATCGGCGCCTTTGTATGTGAAGCCGGGTTCGAAGCACAGAAGGAGCTGGAGTCATTTCCTGATTTCGGCGACTTCTCCCTTGCGTCGTATTCGCTCGGCCTGATTGCAGAGAACTTCTGGGTATCGATGGCGAGCCCTCGTACCAGCCCAACCAATCAGAAATTTTTTCCGCCGCGCGCGATCTGGTACCGGGCTATCGATCGCCTGTCGATGTTCATGCACGCGGTCAAGCTTCAGCGCGAGCGCTATCAGGTCTTTGCATACGGCCTCGGTAACACCACGGTGTACTACCCGCCCGGAGCCACGAAGGACGTTGTGGACTTCGCTGTTCTCGAGGGGCTCGATATACCGGCGGCGACGTACGCCGATATCAAAACGGAGATGCGCCTCAATGCTGACGAATGACGACGAGTATGCGGGCGATCCGAATGCGCCAACTGAAAACCAAATGCGACTGAAGCGGGTCGAGACCGCAATTCGTCGTCGCGGCTCGTGCCATTTGTTGATGCAGCTCGACGGCATCACCTTCATCGCGGACCGAGCTCAGCAGATGCTCGCGCTGAAGAATTTGAAATCCGAACTCGAATCCTGACCGGGGGCCTCACATGGGAATGCGCGCCGCATTTGCGGAAACACTGGATTCGGTTGCATCGTCGTTGATGGGCCTGCTGAAGTTCCACATCAATGATTATTGCGATCTCGAGACAACGCATGGCAATGCGCTAGTCGCTCGAGACGGATCCATGGGGACGGTCCTCCGCTATGACGGATTTCGCTCCCTGTTGGGAAAAAGCGAGTTCAAGGGCATGGCCGACGAGCTCGCGAACAGCATGGAGCACTTCTTTTCGAATCGTGGCCACCAGATGCAGGTGGTTTTCATGCGCGAAGAGGATCCCGACGATGAGGTGATGCGCTATCTCCAGCCGATGTACGAAACGGCGGAGACGTTGCACATGAACATCTCCGACATTCTCGACGAGAAGCGTGAAGTGCATCGCCGCTTGTGTATGGACGAAAAGGTGTACTTCGTCCTCTGGACGCGCCAGACGGTGCTCGATCCGACCGAAGTAAAAATCGGTCGAGAAGAGGCTCGCGAGTTTGCGACGCGATACAAGACGCCGGGTCTGAGGAGCGCACAGGACATCTTCCGACCAAATCGCTTTCTGATTGATCGACACGAGTCTTTCGTCGAAAAGGTTGTCGACGACATGCGCCGACTGCGCTGCTCGGTCAGCGTGATGCCGATTCATGACGCATTCTGCGAAATGAAGCGGTACTTCTACAAGACGACACCGATCTCGTGGAAACCGGTGTTGGTCGGCGACCCCGTGATGGTGCGGTGGAAAAACAACCGCAAACTTCACGACGCCAGCGAACTTCTCTATCCTCGGCTGGACGATCAGCTATTCAACGCACCAGCCGTCAACGGCAACCGCAAGAAGGTAGGTGGCCTTACAGATACCAGCGCTGTTCGTATCGGCGGTAGGGTGTTTTCGCCCGTAGTGATGAAGCTGGGTCCGAATCGACCCAAGCCGTTCGCGGAGTTGTTTCGCGCGATGAACAAGGCAACGACGACCGACGAAAATGGGAAGGTCAGTTCCGTTCCGTGGTCGATCAGCTTCAACATCGAAGGTGATGGGCTGTCGACGATCTTGCTCCGCAAGATCTTCGCCACACTCCTCGGGCGACTGTCCTCAGACAATAGAAACTTGTCGTCGTCTGCGCGAGTGCTCGAGCGATATCGCGAAAACAACAACCAGTCTGTCGTGAAATTTCAGGTGACGATGGTTACGTGGGCGGACCACGGCGACGACCGGCAACTCATGATCCGTCGATCCAAGATGGTTCGTGCCTTTGAGGGTTGGGGGAACGTTGTCCCGCAAGAGGAGCGAGGAGATGCGCTCGCGGTGCTGGCTGGCGCGGCACCGGGTGTAACGCTTCAGTCGGTGGCACCGGCTGCAGCGCCGCCGCTCCATGACGTTGCCTATATGTTGCCGCTGACGCGTCCCGGCAGCCCCTTCCTGAAAGGAACGAGCCTCTTTCGCTCGCTGGACGGGAAAGCGCTGCCCTACGAGATCTTCTCGTCGGAGCAAAACACGTGGCTGACTCTGCTCTTTGGCGGTCCGGGTAACGGCAAGTCGGTGTTGGCGAATCGCCTGAACCTCGAGATGAGTCTGCTGCCGGGCCTGAAGCGACTCCCGTATATCGGTGTCATCGATATCGGCATTTCGTCCACTGGCTTCATCTCGCTCGTGAAAGATTCTTTGCCGGACCACATGAAGCACCTTGCGGTCTACGTGCGCCTGCAGAATCGCGAGGACTACGGGATCAACCAGTTCGACACGCAGCTCGGCATGCGCTTTCCGCTTGCACGCGAGCGCGAGCAGATGAAGAACTTTCTCGTTGCCCTCGCCACACCTGCAAACCGGGGCAAGCCGCACGATTACATGGACGATTTTGCCGGCCGCGTGATCGATCTCGCATATCGAAAACTGTCGGATCAGGACGATCGCGGCCAACCAACGAAGTTTGTACCGAACCTCAATCGTGAATTGCGCAAGCGCATCGATGATGCGGGGATCGAGTACACGGAAGACGTCACGACTTGGTGGGACATCGTCGATAAGCTGTTCGAGCTCGGCATGGTGTATGAAGCGTCGATCGCGCAGCGCTACGCAGTGCCTACGCTGAGCACAATCGTCGAGGCGGCAGCCGATCCGAGGCTCGCATCTGAATTTGCTACAAGCGCAGAGAATGCCAACGTCGCGAGTGTCGTCGCCGAGTTCAACCTCCTGATTAAAACCGCCATCGGTGACTTCCCGCTGTTCCGTGGTGTCACCAAATTCGATTTGGGCGAGTCGCGCATTCTGGCCATCGACCTTCAGGACGTTGTTCAGACCGGTAGCGACGGCGCGAAGAAGAAGGCATCGTTGATGTACATGGTCGCGCTGAACGTGATCATGCGCCGCATCTCAATCATCAGGGAAGACCTTGATGACCCGAACATGCCGCCCCTGTATCGACGGTATCACGCAACCCGCGCCGAGCAGCTTGCGGAGGACTTCAAACGGCTGTTTGTCGACGAGTATCACAAGACCGGTGACAACCCGAATCTGCGCGAAGCATTCCTGATCTTCGGGCGAGAGTCGCGTAAGTGGCTACTCGAGATCATGCTCGCGAGCCAGCTGCCGGACGACTTCCGGGAGCTCGCACAAATCGCGACAAGCGTGATCATCCTCGATCAGGGCAATGAGCAGACGCGGAAGAAAATCGCGGACATCTTCGGCCTGTCGTCAGTCGAGGTGGGCGCTCTCAAAGCGTACGTCAACGGCCCGGAGCCGGGCGTTGGCGCGACCTTCTTGGCGAAAATCAAGACCAAAGGCGGAGAGATGTCACAGCTCTTTACGGCTTCCAGCGGCGGTATTGAACTTTGGGGGTTGTCGACTACAGGCGAGGACCGAAAGTTGAGATCGCTGCTCTACGACGAAATGCCGGGGCCGCAGGCTCGGGCAGTTCTGAAGGCTGAGTTTCCTAGTGGCAGCTGCAAGAAATTCATCGACGCCGAGAAAGCCCGGACAAAGGAAGAGCGTGGGGCGAGCTTCATCGAGGAGGATGCGGAGAATACCGTCATTGAATCGACGGCTAAGCGCCTCATCGCGAAATGGAAAAGGCAGGCCGCTCAGGTTGCCGAAGAAGCGCTGAACTAAGGACGCGGAGCGATGGCGGAAACCAAACAGCGCGGTGTCGATCGATCTGAGGAGCTGGAGAGCTCCCAGATCCGGCCGGATACACGTCCACTTCTCACGAAGGCGCGGACCTATTTTTCGTCGACTGACGGTGTCGTCTCAGCGATGCTCTGGTTGCAGGGCATTGCGCTGTTGACCGTGCTCGTGCCGATGTCCGGCGAGATCGTCGTCGTTGCGTCATGGCTGTTCTATCAGCTTTACGTCAACCCGGGCCACAACGATCCCAAACGCAAGATTCCCGGTACGAGTCGTATCGCCGGGAAGTTTCGCATCTATGACTTTCCCTACCGCGTACCGTTTTCAGCGAAGCGGTTCGATGGGTCGTACGCGATTCCAAGGTTGGGGAACGGGATCACGTACCTCGGCAAGGAGATATCGTCGAAGCTCGAGATCTGGAGCTCGGATTCGGACCTCAGAACACACATGCTTGTTCTGGGTACGACCGGTAGTGGTAAGACGGAGCTGTTGCTCGGCTTGGTTTTCAATGCGCTGATCCAGAATTCCGGTTTCATTTATACCGATGGTAAGGGCGATGTTGCGCTCTGGAACAATGTCTTCAGGCTTGCTCGCTACCTCGGGCGCGAATGCGACCTGCTGCTGATCAACTTCCTCACTTCCGGGCGCGACTTTCTCGACAAGCAGGTCGATCGTACGACCAACACGATGAATCCGTTCGCACTGGGTTCCTCGGGGATGTTGATCGAGCTGATCATCTCGCTGATGGACGACTCTGGTGGTGGCGGGGATATGTGGAAGGGGCGTGCTATTGCGTTTGTCGCAGGCCTGACCCGTGTTCTTTGCTTTCTGCGCGATCGCGGGTACATCTTGCTCGACTCGAACAAGTTCATCGAGTACTTCGAGCTGCCGGTGATCGAGCAGATCGTATGGGACAAGAAGATCACGATCGATGGTAAGGAAATTCAGATCAAGGATCCGCTTTTCGACAAGGTCCTTGAGCCGCTGAAGGCCTTCATTCTGACCTTGCCGGGTTACACGCAAGATAAGAAGGGCAAGCAGGAGCAGAAGACGCTCGAGCAGCATGGCTTCATCACGATGCAGCTGACGCGTTTGTTCGGCGACCTTAGCTTTACGTACGGATATATTTTCCAGACGTTGCTCGGCGAGGTCGATATGTACGACGTCGTCATCAATCGTCGAATTCTGGCAGTGCTGTTGCCGGCACTCGAACGTGCGCCCGATTCGCTAAAGATGCTCGGGAAGCTGATTGTTGGTGCCATCAAGCAGATGATGGCCGGCTGTCTGGGGAATCGCGTCGAGGGATCGGTTCGCGAGATCGTGAAGGCGCGTCCGACTAACGCCGCTGTACCGTTCTACGTCGTACTTGACGAGTACGGCTACTACGCTGTTTTGGGATTTGCTGTAGCCCCGGCGCAGGCCAGATCACTCGGTTTCCCGCAGCCGTTGCACGCGATGGTGCGCATGGCCGACGGATCGACACGAAGAATGTCCGAGATGCGGGTTGGCGATCAGATTCTCTCCCCGGACGGTACGACTGTTCGAGTCGGGCAAGTGCTGGACTATGAGGAGCTGCCGATCTCCCGGCTTACGCTGGAAAGTGGTCGTACAGTGGATGCGGCTCGCGTGCATCACTGGCCGGTGCGCGTGATGTACCAACAGCTCCGAGTACTGACAACGCAAGAAATTGAGGTGTTGGTCAAGTCGGGGGCGACGGTCGAGCTGTCGATCGCGGGCGGCGACGAGCTGAGCTGGGAAGTGGTGTCGGAGATCGCGCTTATGGGGAGCCAGCCCGCACGGTGTCTGGTTGTCGATGACGAGTTGCATTGCTACATGACGGACCACGATATCGTCACGCACAACTGCATCACGTTCGCGGCGCAGGACTTCTCCAGCCTGCAAAAGGCATCGAAAGAAGAGGCTGATGCGACGTGGGAAAACACCAACGTTCGTTGCGTCGGAAAGATCACGTCAGGCGAGAAGTCGGAGACTTGGGATCGCATCCGGGGGGTGGCTGGTGAGACGCTTGTCTACGAAAATGGTGCGAAGGAGCATAACGCCAACAGCATGTTCAAGTGGTCCACGAACATGGACGCACGTGTCAACCGCGTGAAGCGGCTCGAGTACGACGATCTCGCGCAGCAAGAGAACGGCGAGTTCACTTTCCTGATTGGCAAGAAGAACTCGCAGTCGTCCGGCGGCGTCCGGGTGATTCGCGCACGGACTTTCTTCACGCAAGTGGACGAGGCGCCTGCTGAGATTCGAATCAATCACTTCCTGAAGGTGGAGCCGCCCAAGGCAGGCTATGGTGAGCAGGACCTCGAGCGGCTGGATCAGCTCGAGAAGCTGCTCGGCAAGATGATGGCCGACGGTTCGCTCGCTAAGGCGTTCCCGAATCAGCCGGAGGCTATGCTGCCGGCGAAGCAGCCGTTCTACAAGATGAGCATGTTCATGCGGGAGGCCAAGGAGAAGCACAGCCTGTCGCTTCCTGAGGCTTGGCGCGTTGCGTTTGTTTGCGACGATCAAGAGATGAAGGTCGTTGCGGGCGCGGCAGCGCTTGCATCAGTCCCGGCAACAGCCGATAGCGAGTTGCTTGCAAGCGGTGCAATTGCGGCTGCGGCGGTGATCTCGACAGTCTCGGCAGAAGAGGACAGCGGAGACGTGGCTGTCCTCGTTGGCGAGGGTCCCGAAGAGCCGGCGTTCGAGATGGACCCGTCGTTCGAGATGCCGGTCGATATTGGTGGATCGACTGGAGCTGCCTCTCTTCTGGGCCTTGAGCCGATCTCGCTAGAGCCGGACATGGATCCGTTCTCGCTCGACGTGGGCGGGGCAGATCAAGCTGGAAAACCGGCGGGCGGTGGCGCTGGTGACTCCGAGACGGGTGAGGCCGAGGGCGGACGCGAGGGTGGTACTTCTAGCGGCGGCTCAGCGGGCGGTATGGGTATGGCGTTGAAGCCGATTCCGATTGCGGCCGATACGCCGACGGTGACGGGCCCGCTTGACCCGAAAACGCAGGTCACCGATTTCCTCGACGGGTATGACTTCGGCCGGAGTGTTGAGCAGGGGGCAGATACGGCCGGCGACGCTGCCGGGGTATCCGGTACCGAAGAGCCGCAGACGCGTGTTAGCGCACTGACATTCCGCGTCTTGGGGCAGGCCGAGGAGCCGAACGAGATCCAGTCGTACTTGGCGGACGCGATCGAGACAACACGCATTGCGCTTGGTACGTCTCGAGACTCGCTCGAGAACAAGGCCGCCGCCCAGCGCGGCGTGCAGGAACTCGAGCGTGTGACCAGCTACGTCGAGGGTGTTACACCCGGAGCTGCGACGCTGGAAGACTGGGATGCCACGATTGAGGATCTGGAAAGCGCAGCTGACGCGAATCCGCCGAACTGGCTGTAGAGCGATTCAAAAAGAAATATTTCTTTGAATCGAATTGTGGATGATGTGCCGAAAAGCACTATAATCGGCACATCGCTACGAGGTGTTGATATGAATGTCACGGATGCGGCGGGCTTCCTCGCCGAATACGGATCTCGATTTACGAATGATGCGGTGCGCGCATGGTGCTGGGGAGATGACGATGCCATTTTCGGCAAGCGCGAAGCGTGGTCAGTCGGGCACGCATCGACGGTCGAGGCGATCGCGTCGGTCGACCTGAGCGAGAACCAGCTGCAGCTCACCATTACCGAGCGAGACGTTGCTACTTCCACCGAAGGCAGCGACACGCACACGGTGTTCGACGTGCTGCTCGACTTTGACGAGCAGACCCTGACGGTCGATGGCGAAGCGCTGTTGTGCTCGCACGAGGCTGTACTCGAAGCAATCGAACAATTCAATCGTCGAGCCTGAACAGATGGGGCTCTTCCAGCGCGCTCGTCGCTTCGCGGTACGCGAGGTGTCCTATATCGCCGGCTACCAGCATGTTGCAGCTGGATGGAAGGCGGTGCGGCACAACTGGGATAACGCGACAAAGCGAGGGTGCCCCGCGTGCCGGAGGGGAACTCTCTATGCGTTCTACGAGGTCGTGGACGGCAGGCGGTTCGATGCGCTCGGCTGTAATCGGTGTGAGCACTTTGAATTTGTCGCCGACGAATCGAATGCGGAAGCGATGAGTGTCCTGCGCGAGTCAGCACATGCGGTTCTGAACGATGTCGAGTTCCGCGATTCACGCATGCGGCAGCTTCAGCGAACGAGTCGACTGTACTTCGGCCTGTCGGCGCTCTGCATTGCGCTGTCCGTCGTTGCGCTATGTCTCAAGAGTTCATTGTTCTTCACGGCAATGATGGTCGCCGTGCTGCTTTTCTTGAGAGGGGTGATTTCGAGTTACCGCTACTGGCAGTTGCGTGAGAACAGGTTGTTCGTGCCCGGTTCACTAAGAGTCTGGATCAAAACAGGAGCATGGTTCGTATGATCGAGCTGGATTGCAAGGCCGAATTGGTGTTGCGCCGGTTCGGCGGGGATTGCTTGACGGGCAAGGACCTTGCCGCAATCCGTTCGTCGGTGCTGGACATCACGCAAGAGCAGTTGGCGATCGAATGGGGCATCTCGCGCACCCTCGTTTCACGCATGGAAAGTACGCCGAATCCGGACCAGCGGACCTGCGATCAATATCGGGGGCTGCTGATGAGGGCGTTTTTCTTCAAGAATTTTGCGAAGGGTGGTGACCATGATTCTCTCGCTACACGAAGTCGAGACGGCGATCAATCGCTGTCGGGACGCCAACCCGCCGGTGAGGATGCGGCTCAGTACGCCGCTTAGCCAGATGGCCGAGGTGTACGGTCTCATGCTGTTTCGTAGTGCTAGCGAGATCGATGTGACGCCCTTCGGGGGCGAGGTCGTGGATCTCTACCGCAAGTGGCTTGCGACGTGAACTACTACGACGTCGAGCAGTATCGACCCGCCACGATCGAGTGTGTACTGCAGTCCGCCGTGCGCTATCAAGTGCCGGCGGACGTCCTTCTCGCGATTGGACAGCACGAGGCCGGGGAAGAAGGTAGCGCGATTCGTAACGGCAATGGGACATTCGATCTCGGCAGGGCCGGCATCAATACCATCCACGTGAATGACCTCGCGCGCTACGGCGTGCCGCCCGAGACGGCGATCCACTACCTCCGCTTCGACGGCTGCTTCAACTACGCGATGGCGGCGTACCTCCTGCGTCGTCAGCTTGTCGGTTGCGGACAGTCGTACTGGACATGTGTCGCGAACTACCACTCGCGCACGCCGCGATTCAACGCGGTCTATCAGCAAAAAATCATCCCGCTCGCGAGGCAATGGGCGGCCTACCTTCGAGAGCATTACCGAGTAAAGGGATTCGAACGTTGAGAAAGAAACTGATGACGCTGGTGGCGGCTCTCGTCGCCACGCACGCACTTGCGGAAGGGGTGTCGGTTCCGCAGGGTGTCGAGCTTCCTGCATTTTTCACGACGAACAAGTTCAAGGTGCTGGAGTACCGGAAGGGTCCCGGCGGCCTGAACGCATGGAGCGTCGAGCGCAATGGGGCCCAGACCGTTCTGTACACGACAGCTGACAACAAGGTGCTGATGTCCGGTGTGCTGTGGGACGCAAAGTCGGGTGCCAATCTGTCCGACGCATTCCTCGCGCCGAGCATGATCAAACCGGCGGTCGCGCAGTCGACGGATACGGCGGGCGCGTTTCAGCGAGCGACGGCTGCAGGCGCTTCGACGCCGATTGCGGCCGTCGCGAAGTTGCGCGGTGTAAAGGAGGGGAAGGGTAGCGTCGAAAGGACGATCTACATCCTCTTCGATCCGCGATGCCCGCACTGCAAGAACGTTTTCCGCGACACGCGCGATTTCGTTCGGAGCGGTGGCTCCATCAAGTGGATTCCGACGACGGTGTTGGGGCGGGATCAAATGGGTGAGGCGATGGTCGCCGATATCCTCCAGTCACCCAATCCGATCGAGGCGATGGGTCGTGTCGAAAGCGGCGGCTTCCGCCAGCCGGCGAAAATCGAGCAGTCGACCCGCGACGCGATCCGGGACAACGAAGAGTATTTCTGGGCGGCGTTCGACAACAATAAAGGCGCTGGCGCGCCGGGCGTTCCGGTGGCGTTTTTCCAAACCCCGGACGGCGCGCCTCAGATGGTCGGAAGTCTCGACAATCGCGAGCTGTTGGCTCGCATTTTCAAGGACATGAGCAAATGACGATCGCACTGGCAAAGTTCGATATTCTTCCCCTGCAAGGGGTAGCGGGGCTGTCGCTGACCGTGCGCCTGAACACGTCGGGCTGGACCCTGCCCGAAGGCGTGCGTGTCCGGTCGCAGATCGCGAAGCTGTCGTGTACCGAGCTCGAGCAGACCTCGATCGAAGTCGTCAACGAAAACGAAGGGGGCTTCGATGTGTATGTCATCGCTGGCGAAAGCTCCGGCGACAACCGCGCACTGGTCTCGCGTGTGAGCCTCAATTTGGCAACCGGCGCGGCCGAGCGGGAACGCACGATCGCGGATATCACCGACGCGCTGCAGGAAGGCTACCAGAGCGCTGTCTTCGATGCGATCGGCAAGTTGCATGAGCAGCAGATTGCCGGCGGTATGCAGTATGTCGTCGGCGCGCAAGCTGCAGCGGCCCGTTCGGCTCTCGGCGTGGATCCGACCGCAGTCGGGGCGGGCGTGCGCCGCTGGGTGAGTCCGGGGCGCTTGGCTTTCGCGGCGGTCATGCTGGTGGCTGCAGCGATGGCCGGCTACGGAATCTATGCGAAGACGCGCCCGCCTGAGGATCCGATTTCCGCAGCGCTGTCGGGCCCGGACGCGCAGGCGCGAATGAATGCAATGATCGCCGGGGCACTGAAGCAGCCGCTCGGCGCCGCAGTGAATCCTCAGGCCGGGATTCTCCAAGGTCAGAGCGTGACGCTCGAAACGCTCAAGGCCATGGGGCTCGATCCGGGCAAGGCCAATACCGGCTGTCTGGTTGGGGTCAAGCCTTGACCGCGCGCGGCGCTTTCTTCCTCAAGCATTCCCTGCCTTCGGGCGACGTCCTGTTGTCCGTCGCAGAGCTCCAGCTCATCCGCGAGCAGGCCCGCACGTTGCTCGATCGGTGGATCAAAGAAGGCGAGGGGGAGCTCTCCATTGCCTATGGCGCCTATCTGCCGCAGATCGGGGTGGGGTTGCCACTGGCAGAGAGGGACATCGCCGACGCGGTAGGGCACGGGCTGGGGTTTGTGTTTGGGGGCATCGTCCAGACACTGCAACTCGTCGACATCGACCTGCGACCGAGCGCCGGCTCGGTCGGCCGGATCCCGTTTGCTGCGCTTGTCAGGGCACCCGATGAGCCGTCGAGGCTCTTGCGGAATCAGCAGACGATGCTCGCTGCATTCCTTCGCTACAGCAACCTCGACCCGGCGACCAACATTCTCAACCGGCCCGGGGTGTTCGCAATGCAGATGTTCTCTCCCGCGCTATCGGCCAGCGAAGCACCGAACTGGACCGGAAAAATCAATGAGAAGCAGCTGCGCCGGAGCGCGCGCTGGGTTCGGTAGCGACTCGTGATGGATCCCTTCGTACCCGTGCAACTGACCCTCCTGTCGGTCGACCTCGAAATTGAATGGGAGCGAGGGCCGATCGAGCGGCGGGCGCGCGAAATCCACGCGAAAGTTGACTTGCCTGACTGGAAGCTGCCAGAGACGTGTCGGGGCCTTGAACGGATTTTGGACGCGGCGATAGCTGGCGGAAAAGATCCGCGACAAGCAGTCGCACACCTCGATGCCGAAATTTTGCGAATTTTTACGTGAAATTTGCTGGTATACGCGACCTCATGCAGAACATCACAAATCGTTTCGTATCATGTAGAATGCAAAAACAAATATCAGTGTGATGCGAAATCGATGCCAACTCCTATCAGTAAGCACCGGGACTTGGATGAAGTCCAGCTGCGGGCCATGATCAACCATGCGGCGAAGTCATATCCGTTTCTCGACGCGACGTCCGAAGATTCCGTGTACGCATTGGCGCGGCTCATGATTGACGTCGACTATGTCGTCGACCGTATGACGACGCCGGTTCGCGCGTCGTTGGAGTTCCTCCGCAGCCTTGCGGACGAGCGGATTGGCCCCGGAGCGCGAATCGCTGAGCGCGACTTCGTGTTCGTTGTCAAGATGTTCGGTCTGAAGATTCGAAACAAGGGTGGCTTGCTCGAGTTCTTGCCGCGTAACGAGTGGATCAAAGAAGGGGACGGCGACAAACCTGCGATCGAGGTGACGATCAACGACCAGACGCAGGCGAAGACGGTCGAGTTCGAGATCTCTGACGTTCAAAGGCACCGGAAGATTCATTCCCGGCGGATCGAGGCCGCTTATAACCGACTGGTTCGGCTGCATCGCGATACGCAACTGGCGTTGATCTTCGTCTCGCTGGTCAATAGCGGAAAGACCATCGGTGAAGCGAAGGATGAGCTTCGAAACAACAACGATGTGAAGGATCACGAGTACAACCGCATTCGCGAGCGAGCGCTGGAACTCGGGATCTTCGACCGGACGCGCAAGCGCACCCGGACCCAAGGTCGCGTTACGCTGGATCCGGACGTCATGGCCTTTGTGGAGGAAGAGGCGGCAGCGTCGCAGGGTGGGCGCATGCACCGACGCACGCCGACGCAGATGGTGAATGAAATGCTGCGTGACCTCCATCTGCTCGTGAAGAAGAAGCCGCTGATCCCGGCGCCGAAGGCTCAGCGCGGCAAGGCTGCCAGCGGAGAGTGACGGGGCGCGTATAGGCGTGCCCGTTGGGAGGTAGCGTGCGCAATCTGGTGATTGTCGAGGCCGCAGGGAAAATCGATTCCCTGCGTTCCTCGCTCAAGGCAATCGGCTTCTCCGCCGAAGTGATTGCGACTGTCGGGCATGTGGCGGACAACCCTCGTTCGCTCAATCCGATTTGCCTCGATTCAGATCTTCGCGAGACTGCCTACGATTTTCGTGAAGATCGTCTGGCTCTGCTCGAAAAGATCCAGCGAGCAGCATTCAACGCCGACCGTATCTTCATTGCGACCGATGACGACCACGAAGGCGACGTCATCGCGCATGATGTCGCGCGGTATCTCTCAGATTTCCGTGACAGGCTCTGTCGGGTCCGATTGCGAGCAATCACGGAGGTGGAGCTGAAAGAGTCTTTCGGTGGACCACTGTCGCGTGATTTCGATGTGCCTGCGTGGCATGGAATCTGTCGGAGAATCGTGGACCGCGCTATTGGCGCCGCGTTCACGCAAGTAGACGGATCCGCGACGATACCAGTCGGACGCGTGCAGAGCTCGCTGCTCGCTAGCCTCAATGTCGAACCTCCTGTCATCGGGCAGTACCACGTACCTCTCAAGCTGAGCGATGGGGCAGTCTATTGGGCGGCGATCCCAATCTCGACCGATGAAGATCTCGATCGTGCGATGGAGATCGAGAGGCTTGCGGCCAAAGCGAAGGTGAGGCTTCTCGAAGCCGTGGAACTGGATGCTCCATGCGCCAGCCCTTGGGGTTACGAGGACATCGTTGCAGAGGCCGCACTCCGGCTGCACATCGGCATTGACGACGCAGCGATGGTGTTTCAAGAGGCCTACGAGCGCGGTCTTGTAAGTTATCCTCGCGTGCGCGCTGGTGCGTACACAGCCGACGCCGTCGAGATCGCTGCAGCTATCGCGTCGCACAACGGTTGCGTTTTTGATTCGGGGCGGCTTCCGTTGCGGAGTACGGCCGACGATGCTCGACGCGCGCACGAATGTCCTCGGCCGGTACACGACGATTTACTGCTCGGGCGGCCGATGGGAGTGCTGGATAACCCAGAGGCGCTAGCGGTGTTGGTTGCTCGAAATGTCGTCGCGTGTGGCCAGACCGTCAAACAACGGCGCGTGAAAGCGATCGCCGATGATCAGATTCTGATGTTTGAGCGTGACCTCGCGCGCCCCAAGCGACCTTGGAAGTACGTCGAGCGCCGCGCCGGATACTCGCCCGTGCCTCGCCCCGTAGCGTTGCTGCAATACATGGCGAACGCGGAGCTCGGGAAGCCGAGCACGGCCGTCGCACACGTCTCGAAGTTCCTCCAGCGCGGGTTGATTGAGGAGGGCGGTCTCGGGTTCCGGCTGAATCATCGTGGCGAGCGTTGGCTCGCTCACGCAGCGGCGCTCGGCTTCAAACCGGAGACTTCGAGTCAAATGGAGCGGGCGATTGAGTCGCCTATGCTAGATCCCCACGAGCGAGTGCGCGAAGTGCTGCGGCAGCATGGATTGCTGGACCAGATCAAGCGTGCGACCACGGCAGCACAGACAACGGCGGCCTTGGACGAGTCAGTGCCGGAGCCGTTTTGAAAGACTACTTGAGAAGACGATATGACCATCGAACGACTTACTCCCGGTGACATTGTTGAGATGCGCGATTCCGTCATGGGCGGCCTGAAGCTTGGGCTTGTCGACGACACCGGCCTTGGCTACTTCGACATTCATGGAGAGAACGAACTGCCGAAGCTGATTCACAGCGAGCTCCAACCGCGCACGCTTGGGGCCGTCGAATCGTGGCTTCGGGACCTCGAGCCGGCGTTTGCCGAGGCCCTGTCCGTGGCGTGGCTCGAGATGGTCAACAAGCGTGTGGACGTCCTGACGATCGCGCGAGCGCTGCGCGCCGGGATCGAGCAGCAGATCACGGTAGTGGAACTCCTCGAGCGGGCAGGCAGGGAGGCTACCGACCGAATTCTCGCGGGACGGGAGGCGGTCAAATCAGCGCTGCCGCACGATTGACGCGGTTTCGTTCCCAGAGAGATAGCCCGGCGTGAGCCGGGCTTTTTTTATCAACCGACAGTTACTATTTGGTCACGACATCTCAAAAACGTCAGTTATTCGCTTGCTTCGGGGTAAACGTGCGCCAAAGTGATATAAAATAAAACATGAAACTTATTCAACGGACGCACTATGAACACGTTCATCGACGGACTTTCGCGAATCGCGCGCAAGGTGGCAAATGACTACGAAGCCCGGGGTGGGAAGTTGCTTCGGGACGGCGAGAGCCTCGACGCCGAGGAACTGGCGGCGCCCGACGGTGGATTGGGCGCGCTGCTGTGGATGACGGGCGAGTTTGTCTCGGACTTTGCTGTGGATTTTGCCACGCTCAGTCTGGAGCGGAGCGAGCGTGCGTCATCGGGGTATCGCTTGGCATCAGTTGTAACGAATAAGCCGGGCTGGGACGAAGTGGTCGCGCTGGCATTTTCAGACTTCCTGCGCAATGAAGTCATGGGGCCGACCGTCGAGTCAGTCGACTTCGGTCCTCTCTTCGAGAACTTTGGTGAATGGGTAAAAGATCTCGGCCACGAGCGGTTGATTACGGTCCAGATGGTTGCGGTCGAGGCCCGTAGGCCCGAATAAGTTAAGATCGCTGCGCACAATTGGAGCTAAAAACAAATATGTTATTTGTGCGAGTGTTGATCAAAACAACATAAAAAGGCCAAAATAAGCTATTTATTTTTGCTTGTGTGTCTGCTGCATGCTAAAAATGCACCTAGATCGCTAGTGCGTTCAGTGAATGAATGCGGAGGGCGGTCGATTCTGTCTGATCGACGATTCTTAGGAGCAAGTCATGCAACTGAACGCACTGAGCGCGAACGGCGCAGCCAAGAAGAAGCGCAAGGAAGTGCCGAAGAATGTGGTCATCCGGCTCGACCGGATCGTGAACGAACCGGACAAGCCGGCCGTCTTCCACGGCATGGTCGTCGACACCAACGAGCCGGTTCGCATCCGCATGATGACCGTGGACGAAGGCGCGCTCGCCAACGCGCGCAACGGCGAACTGCTCGACGCAGCTCGGGCTCGCATCGAGAGCCAATACGTCGGCACGGGCGAGAAGCATCGTCCGCGCCCGTCGGAAATCGGCAACGAGAAGAGCAAGGTCTACTGCGCCAAGGGCGGCCTGCTGATGTTCACGAAAGTGTTGCCGGCCGAAGACGGCCTGCTCAAGGCGCACTGGGTCGAAACGTTCGAAAGCGGCCCGGGCGTTGCGTGCCAGAAGGTGCGCGCGAACATCGCAGTCGGTGAAATCCGCGACCGCGAAAACAAGGAACGCGTCATTTCGTCGTTCGTGTACGCGGACGTCATCAAGCCGGAAGCTGCGGTCATTCTCAACGCCGATAACGCGCAGGACTTCCTGCTCGAGTCGTTCTCGAATCGCGGCGAGGACAACTCCGTGCGCAAGCCGTTCGTGCTGATGCGCCTCGTCGGCGACGGTGGCAACGTGATCACCGATCTGCCCGAAATGCGCGTCGGCGCGGCCGTGGTCGAAGATTCGATTCGCGACCACGACGCCGGCATCGACAAGAAAGTCTATCGTCCGGCAGCGGCCGACGAAACGCTCAAGCACATCATGAACCCGGAAAACGTCGACCGGGATGCGATGATCATGCGTGCGGTCCTCTACGGCCTGTCGGACCAGCCGGGCTACCCGGACTACAGCAAGGTCGAGAACGAGCACATGCGTGCCGACCTGAACATGATCGTCGACAACGTGCGCAGCGGCGCGGTCACCGCCGAAGTGATCCCGGGCGAGCGGATCTCCGCCGGTCCGGCAACGAAGGCGAGCTTCCTCAAGCAGGCGCAGAACGAGAAGCATCCGCTGCACCAGTATCGCGGCACGCAATTCATCCCGACGATCGAAGACGGCAAGGAAGTCCGCAAGCAGCGTGATCACCTGAAGTTCTACTTCGACACGTACATCACGAGCAAGGTCGGCGCGGGTGATTATCTCTACTTCGTGAAGGCCGCCCCGGCCGATCTGTTCCCGACGAAGCAGTCGCTGTACACGCTCGACACCGCGAACGACCACAAGGCCACGGCTGAAGCCTCGCGCGAGCGCGTCAGCACGGCGGCCTCCGAGCTGGTCGACACGACGGGCGAAGCATTCGATCCGGATGCGCTGAGCAACGTCGACGGCGAGCTGGCGGCCTCGGTCGATGCCGTCGACCTCGAGATGCAATAAACACGTCTCGTGCCTTCCGTTCCCCGGAACGGAATTTAAAGCCGCCTCCCCCGGGCGGCTTTTTTTCTGCCATCGGCTGCTGCTTGGTGCGTTGTGAAGGGCGTCGGTTTACAGCTACGGCGCCGTACCGAGCTACCAAAGATGCTTTCCAAACCAACACTCCTCGGAGGATCCCTACTATGGACGTACGCCAGACCAAAAGCGCTCTTGCAAGCGACGAAGTGCTCGAAGCGCTTGTGGCGCTCGGAGAAGACCCGAAGGCGAGTCGTGTCGAGCAAGTTCGCGCGTTGATCGAATCTGCCTCGTTGCAGGCTGGCGAGCGCGCAGACGTGGTCCGCCGTGCTGTCGACGAAGCTCGGAATCGAGTTGACGCCACGCCGACAACGTTTCGAGATGTCGTGCCAGAACCGAGAACCGGAGTCGAGATCGATACCTATGGGCCGGACGGCATTCGAGTGCAATCGAAATCGCGTTGGTTAGTTGGCGAGTGGCAGCACGCGTGGTCGTGGAACAACGACGGTCGGGCAGAAGCCAATTGCCGCATTGTCGTCGATATCGCAAACGAAAAATTGACTGCAGCTCAGGTGGCGGATCGCGGCCAGTGGGCGAACGCAACTGTAGATCAGCAAAAGGATCTGGCAGCTTCACTGTTTATTGAGCACAAGGTGTGCGCCGATCCGAAAGCATACGACCTGCTCGAGCTCGAGCGGCTCCCGAAATGGGCGGCGGCCATGATAGGAGGAGGCGAAACTCCGTCATATCGAGACGGTGAGGTCATCGGTTTCGATCGACATGGCACCGCTATCGAGTGGAGCGCGGGGGCGGATATGCCCGTCGAATCCGGCATGACACGAGACATGATCCTCTTGGCTAAGCGTTCGGCAATGGGACGCTTCTTCTTCGTTCCCAGTGCTGAGGATGACGATGACGGATTCGATCGGCTGATGTCGATGCAGTCGATCGACGATATCGCGGCGGCGTCGAGCGATCCGAATGGCTGGGGGCACATCTTCCTTGCGGACCACTGGCAGGGGCATCAGCTGACGAATATCCAGAAGTGGGTCTTCAAGGATGCGGCGCGCTTGATCGCAACGATGTGCGGCGTATCGCCGGGTGCGGCGATCGAACACGTCCAGAAGCACCGGACGAGCCATGCGCCCAACCACAATCGAACGCGGATAGAGGACTGGGACATCTCATTCTCGCCGACAGTCAATCCTGCGTCGCTGGATAGTGTCGAGCAGCACGTGAATACGTCGACACCGTCGTTCGAGATGTAACGAAGCGTATTGCAGGATTCAAGACAAGTCAGGCTAATTGGTGGGCGAGCCACCGCAACGATAGGAGAACATTCATGACGCAAGCGACGAATGACCCGCAGCGCACGCCCACATCGGCCGCGCAAACGGATGATGACTTCGTTTCGCATTTCGGCTCTTGGCGAGAAGCGTTGATCATCGCCCGCGACCGCGCACGTGTGGTCCCGCCGGATCTGGACGATAAGAGCTACTGGGAACGCGAGATTCGTGCGTATGACGAGGCGTTCGCCGCCTACTCGCCGAGTGCGATCCCGGACGACTTCCGTACACATCACTCCGCGTGGCGCGAAGGGCTCGCAATTGCTCGCGACTGGAGCGTTGTACAGCCGCCGGATGTTGATGATCGCGCATACTGGGAGCATGAACTGAAGGCATATGACCGCGCGTTCGCCGCGATTGGGATCAAGCCGGTTCAGGAGCTTCCCGCAATCGGCATTGCGACGGGCAACGTGGCTGGCGCGCCGGTCGTGATGCTTGAAGATGGGTATAACGGACACGCGGTGCAGTTCGATGCTAATCCAGTCGAGATCGACGGCGAGAGTGTGAAGCTTCGTTGTGTCGAGCCGGGCAAAGAGTACATGACGGCGTGGAGATCGGCAGAGGTTTTGCGGGATGCAATTGAGTCCCAAGAGGCAGCTCGGGGCGCGAGCCGTGATTGGATACGCGAGGTCGCACGGAACGTGCTGAAGCAGTACGCCGGTGTGGAGCGAGTGTCGAATCTGTACGATAGCGATCAAAAATTCTCGGGGGCACTCCTCGACCTCGCGGGAGCGGATTTCGAATACCCAGATTTCGCGCATCTCTCAGTTGCCGACGCCGTGAAGAAGGCCACTCGACTGGGTGGACCACCTGTGGCGAAGCCGGATCAGTCGCCCAGCCTCGGCATTTGACATCAGAAAGCTCAATAAAGCCGCTCGAGCACCCTGAGGGGTAGCTCTGGCGGCATCGCTCAGAAAATCAAGAAGTTTCAATAATGAGTAAACCTAATAAATCACATATTTCCGATGAGGCCATTGCTGGCGCGCTGACAGAACTCGGGGAGGATGTAAGCGTCGAGCGTGTCCGGCACGTGCAATCTAGGTTGGAAGGCATGGGGCGCCTCGACAGTGCCGATGGCGACGCATTTAGGGCTGCTGTCGACGTCGCTCGCAACGCTCCGGATGGCTATCCAACTCAAGATCGACAGAGCCACGACGATGCGATACTCGAAAAGTACATCAAGATGTCGGCGGACTCGGTTGCTTCTCTCAGGAAAGACGATGTCTTCCGCGTGCTCGATGGCATCGCGAAAGAGAACGTCGATGGCGTAACGCGGGCTGAACTGGCTTCGTACATCACGAACATGCGTCCGGATCTCGAAGACGAGGTCCGAGAGGTCATGACAGAAGAGTTCCTTGCTGATAGCTGGTCGGCAACAAGCGCCATGCCGGCGCCGCACGCTCGTCGTGCACTGGACCTTGGTGCTTCAGCTCGGCTGGCAATTCCGGGGACCACGTCCAAAGAATCGGTGCTCGCTCGTCTTCCGGGGGTGTGGGATGACGTGGGCGGAGGCTTCTATGTGAAGCGATACCAGAACACTGCCGATTTTCTCGAGGCCAACGTTCTGAGCGACGGAGTGTTGCGGCTTCAGGCCAAGGTCGTCGGTGGGGTCGGCGGATTCATGAATGCAGTTCAATGTGTGCTGGAGAAGCGAGTTGATCCGCGCGACGCCACGGACATTCCGTCTACTGTAGAGGCTCTCGAGGGCGCTTTGGCGCGTAGTGGGAATCCGGAGAGGATGGAGGTCCCGGCCATCGATATCGCAGATGCGCAGGCTGCAGGGTTCCGCGTGGAATTTGGAGCAGAGGACTACCCAGACGAAGCGCTGCGTGGGCGTTGGTGGTGGACGATCACCCAGCCGGGGTGGTCTGGTATCGAAGCCAGTGAGGCGAACTTCGCAGCCGAGAATGAGGCATGGGCGGACGCGATTCGCGCGCTGCGGGAAGATCCAGCATTGACGTCGACAGCTGACGCGGGCGAGCGAGGGATGGCCCAGACCGACGGAAAGCTCCACCCTGATATCAACGGTCGCAGCTTTCCGTCGCGGTGGGGCGAGTCTCCGTCACCGGATATGTAATCAGCCGACGTGCGTTCGGATCGCCGCGCATCCTCATGAGGGATGCGCGGCTTTTTTTTCGTCTCTCGGGCACTGAAGAATGGCACGCAGCAGCCGATCAGCAGCCGGAGATCGACTCTGGTCGCGCTTTGTCCTAAGATACTCGATGAGTATATTTTGGGGGGGCGCGTGAAGAAGGATCTTCCGCAAGGACAACAGGACTTTCTGCGGCATGCCATGGACGTGCTTGGGATGACGCGTGAGGAGTTCGCCGAGCGCATTGGTGCAAAGAAGCGGGCGCTTGATAACTGGTTGCTGCCGTCGAGTTCGGCGGAACATCGGGCTATGCCGGACATGGCGTGGAAGTTTATCCGGGAGATTCTTAGCCACCTCGAACAAAAGCCTTGACTATACTCACTGAGTATATAAAATGAGCATATACTCAATGAGGATATGACATGAGCGATGATGCTTACTGCTTGTACTTGGTCCGCCGGGCGTTGGCTCGCAGCGATGCAGAACTGCGCGGATACCGCGCGGTATACGAGGTCCGAGCCCGCCAGCTGGCCCAACGCATTATTTCGAGCGGCTTTGCCTCCTGCTAATGCTGGCAAAGGATGGACCTGCAACTGACATCTGTGACTAACTATGAGAAGACGAAAACTACCGCCGATCGTAACGAAGCTTTCCGAATCGGAAAACCAGACTGTTTGGAAGGTTGAGTTGCCGCCTAACGGTTCAGGGTTTCGGTCGACCTACCGTGCAACGACTTACCCGAATAGTGATCTCGTGTTCGTAGAGACGTGGGTGAAGAAACTCAAATCGTCGAACAAGAAGGTCGTGGAGGTCATGCGCGCTCACCTCGCAGGCGGTGACAGAACCGGGAAGATCTGATGAAGGTCCTAGTCGACAAGGCGGCGCTCGATGCCCTCCTACGATCGGCTGTGCCGGCGTACGAGGGTGACACGTCCGTCATTGCTCACGAGCTTAACCTCGACGAGTTGGTGGGCGAGGCAGTTGCGGCGGCACAGCCACGCAGGCGTGGGCGGGCTGGTGATAGCAACATCGACCCGCTCGACCAGCTTGTTCAGGTTGTAATCGGGGTTCCGGAATCCATGAACCGGTTCATCAAGGCGCAGGTCACCGAGGCGGGAACGAATGTGCAGGCTTATACGCGGGCGGTTCTGCATCTTGCGATGCGCGCGGGTCTCATGGACAAGGTGGCCGAAGCCATGCGCGGGGATGTCTGACGCTAGGCATCAATGAGTCGAAGGATATTGGAGTCTTGATTACAACCCGAGGGGAAAGAGCGATGACAGGGATGCATAAATTTCTAGTTTGCTCGTCAGATGAGCCGATCTCGAGATCGTTCGGTTACATCGTCGAAGCACAATCGGCCGAGGAGGCGCGATTAATCTACCTCAGTCAAATTTACATGAAAGACTCGATCTTTCGTGACTCGGTGCTGGACCTCTCGATGAATCTTTCATTTGTCGAACGCTTTTACCTTGGTACGCCTCAGGAAACGTACCGCTTCGAACAAACCGGTCTCGCATCAGTTCCTGATGGCGTTGTGGCGGAGCGAGTGCGCGAATTTTTTGCGCCGAAGCCGTCCTTGGGCGAGGCATTCTTGAAGTTCATGGGTGACGGCGACAAATTGCGAGTTACCGAAGAGATGTTCGAGTTCATCGCGACGCATGATGGTGATGGAGGCGTCGAAGTGCTTGAGCTTGATAGCATGCCGACTCTGTCGGCACTTTGCTAGATTTTCGATGACCGGCATTTACATTGAGTCGATGAAGCGCCCGGCAGAGCAACATTCGTCGGCTGGGACATCCCGATCACCGTGGTCTGACGTTCACGCTGAGATGGACATGCTTGAGTAAGGCGCTGCCGTGAATTTGTAGCGACACCGCGCGGAATGGAAAAGAGCTATGGCGACATCACGAGGATTTGACGATTGGGCTGCAGAAGTAGCGAGGGCGTTTGTTGGCCTTGGCGTTCCGCTGCTCGAAGCGAAGCACATTCCGTATGACAACGAGGAGTGGTTTCGCAGGGAGTTCGATGCTGGCGAAAGCGCTGCGATGACGGCCCAAGATTGGGTCAACAACAGCTAGGACGATGACCGATGACCGAGATCCTCACTGACGCTGAGCGCGCGGCTATCCGAGCTGTCGCATCTGGCGACAAGGCGCAAGTCGACGCCGCTCGCGCCGCTTTCAATCGGGCCACGCCGCTGCACGGCGTCAGTGCATGCGTTGAGCTTCAGTTTATGTCGGAGCTTCTGGCACCGACCCCTGATCTGTTGTTGCGTTCCCAGTATCGTGCAGCGGTGCTGAAGAATCGGCGTTAAGCCGAGACATCGGAGGACGCGACGTGAAGAGACTCGAATATCGGCTCTCGCAAGCGCGAGATGGTGCTCCGCTCGCAATTATCGACTCGGCATTGGGGAGTGGTCATGACATCTCACCAGCTGATCTGCGGTTACTGGCAAGTGCGTTGCTCACGATTGCGGACGAGGCGGAGAATGTGAAACTCGATCCACGCGAACTATGGAAAGCTGGTGCAATTGATCTGAAGTAGGGGGGGAGTTGAGTAAGAAAATTTGGCACCTGAAATACGTCGCCGGCAATCCTGCGATGGCCACGCGAGTGATTCACGCTGCGGACAATCCACGCACGCGTGCAGTCGCTCTAGCTGACGCAGAGAAAGTTGCAGAGAACGGATGGCGCGTGTGGGTTGAACATGCAACAACAGGGGCGCGGATCTTCGAAAGCGAAGAGGAGCGTGCGCATCAATCTAAAGCCGGTTAGCCGCACAGGAGGCATGTCTTGAAGGTACTGACTGCGGATTCGGGATACCCAGACGGCAAGGGCGGTCCCGCCGATATCAGCGTACGCCAGCTGGCCGATGGGCTTGTTGGCCGCACGATCGGCAAGGTCTTGTTCGACGGAGGCGACCTCGTGCTTGGACTAAGCGATGGCACGGCGGTGATCGTCCGTGGCAATTCGATCGAGGATCAATCGCTGGCGATCAGTGTATTGCGGCAGGCATAGGTATCTACGATGTATCTCGGAGCAATCATAGTCCGCTGTCCGTATTGCGGGCACCCAGCACTTTCCAGCGCGAGCAAAGGGGTGTGGTGTAGCCACTGCAAGAACGGAAGGATTCGATAGCATGAAGGTCGTGAACTTCGACGACTTTTGCTCACTGCCGGCCCCTGTCCTGTTTCAGGAGCTGCCTTGCATCGATTCCGAGAGCACCGACGTCGGCGCCCTCTCGGTTCGAGGCGGAGTGACGCATTTCAATGGGCGCGCCAGTTCCTTTGTGTGCGTGCGAACGGTGCCAGATTCTCTGGTCGACGTGGTCGATGGCTGTGCCGTGGAATGGCCGGAATCGAGCTATCGAGATGGCCCATTTGAATACGTTGCCAATGCTAGGCGTCGGTTCTTGGTTTGGGATCGAGAGAGCGTTGAATTACTGCGGACCATGCTTGGATCTGCGTCCGATTTCTTCGGGGAACATACCCCCAAACAGGTAGTAGTCGAATAGGTACGCAACGATGCGCGACCAACTCTCAAAAGGACTCTTTCGGCGCTGGCTTGACATTGAGGCCGCAGCCGGAAAGTCGCTCAAGCGGACGCTGGAGGAAATCAACGATGCGTGCGGAACGGCCTATCGACACAACTGGCCCGCTAAGATGGAAGAGGCTGGGTACTCACTCGAGCGTATCCCGGTCGCCGTACGTCGCCACATGATGCGTGCCGTATTGCCCGCCGAGCTAAGCGCACGGGGTATTGCGGTTACCCCCACGTATGATCGAGCAGCTACTGAGGGCGTTGACGTAGTACCGTAGCGGTGCTGTTATCTAAATCAAGTTCGGCGCCTATCAGCCGATATTGACTCAGGGGCTCGCGATGCGGAGCGGTACGATTGTTCATGAAGGAATGTGAGGACCATTACATGACAGAGATGCTTGAGCAGGCCGTGGCATACGTGGCCGCGCACCCGACTGCATATATGTTGGCGGTTCTGTGTTTCTCCGGCTGTTACATTCTGGTAAGCCGCGAGAGCCGAAAATGGCCCGAGGCAAGTATTGTCCATATTCACTCGGACGGCAGCGAAACGTCATTCGGACGACATGTGGTTCACGGTGGAGTGCGTCCCGATGATGAATTCAAGATCGCGAACCAAATGTACAGAGTGGTATCAGTCGACCGAGGTCCCTACACCGGCCACCTCACGGTGCACGTGACCGGCAGGGCGCACATTGGGCTTCGGGCAGCGTAAGAGGCGAAAGAAGAGAATGCGAACAGAGCATACGATGTCCCGGCTTCGGGGCGAGTTGATGGCGCACTTTGAGCGTCGCTTCGAAGCGGACCTTAAGTATGTGCGTGAGAATTGCGCGACAGTGAACATCTCATATGATATCGGCGAGGAGAAGGGAGGGCGGCTAACGGCTACCGTCACTCTGACGTGTACCAACGGCGGGAAGGTTACCAAAAGCCCGGCCCTTTACGAATACCGTCAACGGCAATCATCGGGAGGCGCAGAGGGCTGGTATTGCTACAACGACTGGCGAGACTGACCTGCGAGATATTGCACTTTACTGAGATGAAATCGCGCGTTGGTACGAGAGTATGTCGAGGAGAATTCCGTGACAATCAGCGAGCGGTTCTTGGCGATCAAAGGGGATGCTGAGCTGAAAGCATTTCTGGATGTCTATGGCTTTCGTGAGCTCGGGGCCAATGCGAAGTGGAATATTGGGGAATTCGAAGCTTCGTATCACGGGACCAAGTACCGGATCGGCTACCGCTGGCACGACCCATCGCAGGTCTATTCCGTCCGGTCTGATGTGCACAAGGCGCGGCTTTGGTCGATTGACGCGCAGGGCGCCGTGTGTATACACGGTGACATTGAGTTTGACGAGAACGCCTAATTTTAGAGCAAGGGTAACGGGGAAAGACGATGATGAAAGCCGGGAGATACACGTTCGAGCCGATCACGAAGATTGGGTCGATCGCATTTGCAGTTGAAGTTGAAGATCTGAACGATGGCGAGTTCGCAGTACTCTTCTTTGCAGACGGAAGTACTCGCGTGGGACGAGCAAAGGTGCGCGTCGTCGAGGGCCGAAATGTGTGGATCAACCACATCGAAGTCGATGCGCTCTTTCGGCGCCGAGGATATGCGTCAGCGCTCGTGCAGTGGATCGTGGATGCGTGTGGTCAACGACTCGTTCCCGTCAACGAGCGAGGAGATGGCCCGGCCTTCTGGTCCGCGCTGCGTGACGATCCGAGGTTTGCGGGATCGGTTGAAAGCGGGATCTCGCAAACTACCTATGTCGAAACAATGCGCCAGTTCGGGTTGCTCGACTGAGTCGTGCTCCAGCAACGGCTCCAGCGGCAGCAGGCAATATAGCGTGCCTGTGCGTGGGAACGGCGATGATCGATATCTCTGAGGCCTCGATTACCGAACTACTCTCCGCGCATAGCGCGCTGCTCGACGAGTTGCGCCGCAGAGGGATCACGCGATCAGGGAATAATCCGACGGGGGATTATGCGGAATGGCTGGTCGCGACAAAGTTGGGTTTGAAGCTGGCGGGGAAGTCGTCGAAGGGATTTGATGCGACTGATCGGCAAAGCGCTCGGTATGAGATCAAGGGCCGTCGCGTTACCTCGATGAATCGATCGACGCAACTCAGCCCTATTCGAAATCTATCCGGCGCGCATTTCGATTTCCTTGTTGCTGTCGTGTTCGACAGCACATGGAAAGTCATGGTGGCGGCCAAAATTCCATACACTGTGGTCTCCCGTGTAGCTTCGTACAAAGCGCATGTGAATGGTCATGTGATCCACGTTCGACCATCGCTGCTATCGGTTGAAGGTGTTGAAGACATCACTGCGCTGCTTTGAGCCCGGAGGAGATTCAAAATGGATGACTTCAGTACCAAGGGGTTCTTGTCCTCGACGTTGGCGAGCCAACAAGCGCGCGCACGCGAGCGCTTCAAGGCCGACTTTGACGCATGCGAAGCGTGGTCTGATCGGGCGTTGGCGTCACTGAATGCGATGACTGCTGGCTTCAAACATCCGTCAGTTCTATTTGCCGTCGCGTGTTGGATGCGTTGCATTCGTGCATGCCAAGCGGGGATTCTGCTCGCTGAAAGGGGCATGATGCCAGATGCGCTGACGCAAGCTCGTAGCGCAGTCGAGAGTCTATTCTATGCAGTCGCGTTGGTCGAAAACCCAGAGTTGCTGGAGCGCTTTGTTGAGCACGACATGTTCGAGCGGATCAAGCAGGCGAGGGGGGTACTTTCCGTGCCCTCGATCATGCTGCATGTGACGCCGGAAGATCGGGCGCGCATCGAGGCGTTGACGTTGAAAGCAGCAGAGAAGCCTCGTGACTGGCCTGCATACGAGGCCGCGCGACACGCCAATCTTCTCGAGCTCTATCAAACACTCTTTCGTGGTTTTTCCTTAGGCGCAGCTCACTGTACTCTGACGGCGCTGGATCACGAGCTCAATCCGTCGTCGCTTGGCGATTTGGACTTCGGGCCGAGCTACATGCAGCTGACCGAGACGTTGGATATGCTCGGCGTTTGTCTAAGAACGGGTGTTGAGAGGTTCGCGGGCAAGCTGTAACAGGAAACCTTTGACGAAATGTTATCGGCAATAGCCGAAAGGATAGTGAGATGAGCTCATCCGGATCAGCGTATCGTTTGGATATCGAGGTAGATGAGGAGCTTTGGAGGAAATTCCGCCCGGCAATTGAGGGCGAGACGTCTCAGACGTGGACGGTGTCCGTGAAGGAGCGTGACGGCATTCTGCACAAGAATGTTGTCGCATTCGAGGACTTGGCATTTCCCCTTGGAATGTCGCTACGCAATGCACTCGAGAAATTCGGGGTCGCCTATGTTTGGTACGACTACTCGGAAAAGCATCCCACGTGGCAAGCCTTCGACCCGCCTCCGCAGCGCTAATGGCGCGCACCTCGGTGTTGCGTCGATGACGTCGACACTGAACGGCGTGCCGGCCGGTGGCGGGTACGCCAATGTCAGGCTAATCCACCCATGCTGTATTTAGTCGGAATCAAAAACAAAAATTAAAATGCATCCGATTTGGTGCGGTATCTACAAAAAACGCCAAAAAGCGCTATTTTGTGTTTGATTGCGTCGCAATCGCGCCTTGATAATCGAAGCATTGGCTATCGATTGGACGGAATGGGGCATGGTCGCGAAGAGCGCTGAAGTGACGTGGGTCGATCTCTCTGCGATCGGCGTGTATATGGGTTCGTGGCAGCACCCGAGCGACCCATCGAAATCTCTTCCGCTAGCCATGGTCGACATGGGCGGTGCCCATGAAGCGGCGATTCGCAAGCTTGGCTTCCGGCCGATGACGGGGGTGAAAGCCGCCGGCATCTATGTTCGCGACGACACGGCGGTGTCGCGTGAGATGCTTCATGAAGCTTTCGGGCAAAAGAACGTTCGCTTCGTGCGTGGCGCGCGCGAGGCCATCACCGGCATTTTCCAGAGGCAGTTCCGCGAAAAAACGCAGCTGAACGCCAAGGCCGCGTTCGCGCAGCAGCGCGCACTCGGCCTCAATCACCGGGGCGAAGTGGTCTTCGAGACCGCGCTGGGTCGACACGTCGTGCGCCGCGTCGACGGCGCGTCACGCTTGATCCCCGAGGCGAGTGGAGCGCCCGAGGACTTTCTTCGCGCGCGCACTCGGGACCAGCTGCGCAAAGTCGCACGGGGTTTCGTCCAACGCATCACGCTGCGACGCGACACGCTGCGTCGGGAGAATGTTCAGAACCTTATCGCTCTGTCGAACGAGGGCGGATTCACGCCTCGCGATTATCAGGAAGCGATCGAGGTCGAAGTCGGGGCGCTGTTCACGCGGGAGGTTGTGGCAGCAGGCCTTGCTCGTGGCGCCGCACCACTAGCCGCTTACGATATCGCCGATCGCATCTATCACGGAATGCCCGAGCTGAGGGAGCGCACGTCGAACTCGATTGCCAACCAGCAGTATTCGACACCGATTCCAATGAGTACGCTGGCGCAGGCCTTGCTGACATGCGGCGGTGAGCCGGTTGGGGCTGCGTATCTTGATCCGACGATCGGGAATGGCAGTCTCGTCTCGCTGGTCGCCGCGCAACGCGCTGGTGGAATGGCGGCCACGGTTTGCGGCGTTGAGATTGATCCGGCCCGAGTTGAGTCGGCGCAAGAGGTTGCCGATCAGGTTGTGCTCGGTGACGCAACGAAGATCGATTACCGTCGGCAGTTTGCGCGTCCGGATGGGTTCGATTTTGTCATCGCGAACCCGCCTTTCGGCTCGATGGATCAGCGCGAGACGGTGGATTTGCCGGCCAACAGTGCAGTCCGATCAATGAGTGTTCAGCGTCTTGATCATTTCCTGCTGCTCAAGTCGCTCCACGCGCGGAAGGACCAAGGTCGAGCAGTCTTTATTACCGGCGCGGACAACGTCATGAAGGCGGGCGAGATCATTGGGGCGTCGAAGCATCTGATCGCGTATCTGCACGACCACTACGAGATCGACGGCATCGTCGACGTGAGTGGCGAGCTGTATAAGAAGCAGGGTGCTGGGTATCCGCTTCGCATGTACGTGATCGGCGATCGCAAAGCGGTACCGGAGCAAACGGAAGAACCGAAATCGCTGCCGGTGATCAGGTCGTATGAAGGGCTTCGTGCATGGGCGGAGGGAATTCTCTCAGTTCGTGCTCCGGAGCAGCGCCGTCAGCTCGAGCGCGTTGATTCAGCGGTAGACGTGAGGGAGCCGCAGCCGGGAGCCGGTGCCGACGGGGTAATCGAAGGCGCTGGCCCGCAGCGCGTGGCAGAAGGGACGACGGACGGGCAGACTGGATCGGCAGTGGCGGCGCAGCCGGATGACGCGCGTCAGGAATCTGAGTTCCAGCAACGCTACGTAGCGTTCTCGAATAGTGGTGAGGCGTCGACCATGATTCCCGCGAACCTTTCCGGGCCCGTGTACGAAGCACTGGCGCAAATTAAAGGCGAGCACGGGGATATCGATGACTATGTCGCACGCGAGCTCGACTACGCAGTGAATGACCTGCCGAAGTACTTCTCGCCGGAACAGATCGATGCGCTCGCGATGATTTGCTCGGCTACGAGCCGCAAGCTCGGCTTCCTGCTCGCGGATCAAATGGGCGTGGGCAAGGGGCGTGTGCTCGCTGGGTTCGCTCGCCGGGAACGCCTGCAGGGGCGCATTCCGATGTTCGTGACGATTACGGACAACCTCTTCTCCGACTTCCTCGAGCGCGACATCGCGTCGATCGATAGTCGGCATCTCTTTCAGGCTCCGCTCATCGTCAACGATCAGTCGAAGACCGTCGACTCGGACGGTAATGTGATTGTCCGCTCGATGAAGCGTCCGGACTATCGCAAGCATGCTGAAGAGGGCCGGCTCCCGGAAGGAACGGATCTGATTATGCTGACGTATTCTCAACTGTCTCGTCCGCAAGAGAAGCATCTCACGTCACGCTATATGCGAGCCCTGTGCTCGTCGTACCCGATCTCGCTGATTCTGGACGAGTCGCACAAGGGCGCGGGCGCGAGCAACACCAGCGAGAACCTTGCGGGAATGATCAACGGTCTGGACGTGACGGGCGGGAACATCGTTTACTCGTCCGGCACGCCGATCAAGGGGGCAAAGAATCTTTCGCTGTACCGGCGGATCTTGCCGGAGGGTGTCAACCCTGAGGAGCTGCTGGACGCAGTGCTGAGCGATCCGATCTCGTTGCAGGAGGCGCTGAATTACGAGATCTCGGCGCAAGGGTGTTTGATCTCGCGCGAGCTCGACAATACCGGCATTGAGAAGGAGTTCGTCGTCTCCCGGTACGTGAAGCGCAACGAAGAGGTGGCCGATCAACTTTCGGAGATCCTGAGCGCGATGAACTACATCTCCGGGGACGTCCGGAAGATCGTCGGCAATCTGAACCGGGATTTTGCCAAGCAGTTGGAATCGATCCCCGAAGAGCAGCGTGCAGGCCAGCGCATGGGCGCGACCAGCGTGAACTTTGCTTCGCGCATGCACGCACTGGTGTGCCAGATGCTGCTCGCTATGAAGGCTCGGGAAATTGCCGATCTCGCGATCGAAGCCATCGAGGCAAATGAGAAGCCGATCATTGCCCTGCAGCGTACGGGTGAGTCGATGCTGGCTGACTACCTTTCGGAAAACAGTGCGGAGTACGACGATTCCGAAGAGCGTGTGCAAAAAGATATCTCGGGCGTGACGCTCGATAAGCCGATCAACTTCCGAGACTACTTGCACAAGACGCTTGAAAGGCTGATGTGGATCACGACGGTGGGCCGCTATGGCGATGTGACGAAGACGCGTGCGGCAAGCGAGGAAATCGATGATTCCGCAGCGCGGATTAAACAACTGATCGACGCACTGCCCGATGACTTGCCGTTGGCGCCGATCGACTATTTGCGTGAGGCGCTGGATGCGCGGGGTTATACGCTGGGGGAAATCTCGGGGCGGAACTTGCGGTCTCGGACGCTTGCTAACGGAAAGGTGTCGATCGAACCGATGCCCGGTCGGACTGACAAGACGCGAGTCAATCGCGTGGTGCGTGAATTCAACAACGGGGATCTCGATGCGATCGTGCTGACCGGTGCAGGCAGCACGGGCATTTCGCTGCAGGCAAGTCCGGCAGTGGGTGCGGATGTTCGGCCGCGCGTGATGATCAAAGGGGAGATGCAGCAGGACATCACGGCGGAGCGGCAAATGGATGGTCGCCACAATCGAACCGGACAGATCGAGCGACCGAAGTACAAGATTCCGGTGACGGGACTGCCGGCCGACGATCGGCAGGCGATGATGTTCAACACGAAGAACCGGTCATTGACGGCCAGTACGGTGGCGAACCGCGACAGTAAGGAAATCATCCGGGAGGTGCCGGACCTGCTGAATGTCGTGGGAGACATGGTGGCCGAGGAGTTGTTGAAGGAGAACCTGCAACTCGCTGATCACCTTGATATCGCGATGAAGGATGACAGCGATTCGTACCAGAAGCCACCGCTTTATTACATCAAGGTGCTGACTGGCCGGATCTGTTTGCTGCGCGTAGACGCCCAGCGCTCGCTCTATGAGGATCTCCAGTCTCGATTCCACGAGAAGGTCGATCAGCTCAAGGCAGAGGGGCGCAATCCGCTGGAGGTGCAATGTCATGACTGGCGCGCCCGGCGTATCGACCGCCGTGCCTTCATGGGCGCATCCAACGCGTCGACGAATGAGCGTTCGCAGCTCAATTCGCCGGTCTACTTGAGCCAGCTCGAGTACGAGGAGGAGCTGAAGGCGTTCAAGGCATCAGAGGTTGACAATCGGATCGCGTTTGCGTGCGCGGAAGGGGTCCCCAACGTTGAAGTCATCAGCAAGTATTTGCGCGAGCAGCGCAACGAGATCCTGAAGCGTTACACGCCCAAGCGCTTCGAGACAGTCGAGGCTGCACTATCCGATAAAGAGCCCAACGAGACGAAAAATACTGCGGCCAAGCTGACGTGGCTTGACGAGAACCTTCAGTATTTGCGTCCCGGTGCCGTATACCGTCAGGAGGACCTTGAGGGCGTGCCGATTCCGACTGTGATTGTTCGGGTCGGTGTGCCGTCCAAGCTCGAAGGCTACCTGCGATTGAGCGAGTACGCGTTTTACACGATGCGGCCGGGGAGCGACGAAGTCAGGCTCGAAACTGCGAGCTCGCTGTTCGCGAGCGGTATCGATCTCGAGTGGGCGCCGTTTGCCGAGCATGAAGAAGCACGTGATGCATTTGATGCGGCAGAGAACGGCGTTGTCACGCGCCGCGCGCGGGTGCTGGACGGCAACCTGTTCGAGGCGACGTCGCTGAACCTGCGTGAGCGGATCGGCCGAAAGATCGTCTACACCGACGAGGGCGGTGCGCGGCAACACGGCATCCTTGTGTACGCGAATGTGTCCGAGAAGATGCTTGCCGCGATTCCCGAACGTATCCGCGATGCGGGGTTGGTAGCCCGATTTGCCGAGCATCGGCCGGTCACGACCAACAGGAGCGGTGACTGGCGCGAAGACTTCGGCGTGATGGTTCGTAAAGGCAGTGCCGGCAGGCTGGAGCTCGTGGTGCCGGGCACGAAAAAATGGGGTGGCGACATTTTCCTTGACGAGGCGCTGACGCCGATTGCCGGGAAGGAGTCGGAGTGTCGCTTTCATCTCACGTTCCGATCGGCTGGCGGGAAGATGATTGCGACACTGCCGGATGACGGCGTGCTCGGGGTGGTCCGCTACCTCATGGATCACCACGGATTGTCGTTTTTCACGCGCGAGCGAGAGGAGCTGGCACGCATTCGTGAGATGACGGGGCGCCCGAGTGCAAACGAGCTGGCGCCTGCCTGATGGCCTGCAGGGTGCCCGACTGCTATAGCAGGTAGTCGGGCACGGTCTGTTTCGGAGGAGTGGTTGGTGCGGCGGCCGCAGGGGGTGAGGCGGCTGCAGGAGCAGCTTGCGGCAGCGCAGGCGGGGTGGTTGTAAGCGACGGTTGGCCGACTTCATGGGGCGTCAGGCGGTACTTCTCGACCCATGTCTGCTCGAGCACATCGGCGCGGGACGCGATCTGAACGTCCAACTTCGCGAGAGCGAGCACTATTCGGTGCCGCTTATGTTGCCAAGACAGCACTTGCATGCAGGTTCCAAAAAAGAAAATGTTTTTTATTAGTCCCTATTGGACTAAAATACAATGAAATCTGCAAAAACGCGAGGAAAACGTGGCTGAGAATCCGAATGCGGTGAGCGCCAGCGGCCGAGGCGAGCCCGAAAGACTGTTTCGCGTGTCGGATCCTGATCTGATCGCGGCGCACATGAACGCCAAGGATCAAACCGGGATGACCCTCTACCAGATGGGCTTTCTCGGGAAGGTCGAGCACTGGGTTCTCAACCGGATTGCCGAGAAAAATGACGCGCTTGCCGGCGACGTCACGACGCGATTGCAGCGGCTCGACGACATCGTTACGAATTTCCGAAACAAGATTCCGGCGGACAATCCTGCGTTCATCCAGATCCTGTCGTGGCTGACCATCGAGCAGGCGATGTACACGGTCGAGTACTTGCAGGGTTGCCAGCATGAGTTCTTCATGCAGCTGGTCGAGTACTGCAAGTGCAACGAACTCAATGACGTCAACGCGGATCTCGCGCTGAAGCGGATCCGCGCGCTCAACAAGACGCGCCTGCTGGATCGCTGGTTTAGCCCGGCAAACGTTGACTTCGTCATCACCACGCTCACGGGCCTCCAATGAAAGTGCGTCAGCTCGTCTCTTCTCTTCGCGTCCGCTCGGTCGGCAAGAACGCGCTCTTCATGGGGGCGGGAGCGGCCCTCGCCACAGGTATTGCCGTGATGGCGCAGCAGTCATCGACGGACCCGAACACGTCGTCGACCAACTGCGCAGTATCGACTGCCGCGCAATCGGCGTTGAACAACCGGATCACGATGATCGGGATGACGCAGCCTGATCCGTCGAAGTACTTCACGGTCGGGGGTGTATCGAGTTGCATTGGGGCGATCACGAACATCGATCTGTCGAAACTGATTCCTGATCCGATGGGGATCCTGACATCGCTGGCTCAGCAAGCCTTGCAGATGGGGGTCAACGCTGCCTGCACTGCAGCGCGCAACTCGCTTTCGGATCTGCTCGGGAAGTACAACTACGCGGCCGGCATTCTCAACAACGGGTCCGGGTTCATCACGGGATATCTCGATCAGCAGATCGGTAAGACTGTTGGCGTCGCTCTGACGACATACGGCACCAGCTACTCCGCCCCGCCCGGCGTGCCGACGACGATCGATCCGCTGAGTGGCATCACGGGCGCCTTGAACAATACGGTCGGGTCAACCGCGTCGCAGGTCACGTCCACGGCTCAAAGCACCGCGCAGGCGGCCGCATCAGCGGTGACGGCTCCCGTGGCTGCTGCAGCGAATTCCGCTCTGTCGAGCACGTCGTCACTCGGTTCGAAGATTTTCGGGGGCAACTAAGATGAAGTGGCGTCTCGGGGTTGCGCTGCTGGTTGTACCGCTGGCAGCGCACGCGCAGCTCGTGCAGTGGCTGTACGAGCTTCAGCGCTCAACGTCTGCCCTCGGGGTTCTGACTGCGCAGATCAGCCTGAGCGGTGCGCAGGCAAACAATCAGGCGTTGCAGGCGCAGCAGGCACTCTCTTCCAGCGCGATCGACCTGTATATCCGCGACCAAGTCCGTCAGACGATCGACAAGTACGGCGAGAAGGGTCAGCTCGTTGACGGCTGCTATCAGGTCAGCATGGCGACCCAGATGGGGGCCACGAGCGAGGCGACGTCGACGGGTGCGGCCGCTGCGCTGGCGCGGATCTATACGCTCTCGGACAGCGGGCTGGGTAGTGCCGGCGGCATTGCTGGCGCGTTGGGGGCAACCAAGCAGGTCACGCAATTTCCGTTTGCGGCATCGGTCGGCGCGCGGTCGGCCCGTCATGCCACGAACTACTGCACCGTATCCGAAGCGCAGTTGGGGTACTGCACCCTGAATGCGAACGGGATGCAGGGTGGAGATCAGGATTTCTCGCTCCATCTGCAACCCGGGAAGACCTACGGCTGGGATCAAACCGAAGCGATGACCGACTTCACGAAGCGTATCGCTCCAGTTCGGCCGGTGCCGCAGTCCGGGAAGTGTTCAACCCCGGCATGCGTAGCAGCTTTGGCCGCGCGGCGTGATCAGGAGGCGTTGATGTCGATGGCGCGTTTCTCTTTCATGCGCTTCAGTGCGGCGCACGAGACCCAGAAGAGTGCAACGGCGGGCGAATGATGGCGCAGACGAAACGAAAGATTGTTGGCGGGGCCAAGAAGGCCGGCGCCGCTGGGGCGCTGATGGTGATCGGCGCAGGCGTGGCGTGGGCGTCGTGCGGCGGAACAGAGGCGCTCGTGACGAGTGCGGCAAGTGCGATGGCAGGAGCAATTGTCGCGCAGATCACGGCCAACACTGCCCAGATCATTGCGCTGGACACGGTGCAGACGAGCACGATCACTGGAGCGCTCAAGGTTGCGACGAAGCAGGTCGAGATGTCGGGCGATCAACACGACAGCGCGGTGTTGCAAGCGGAGCAGGCCGCAGCATCGGTTGCGACCGATTTGGCTAACAAGGAAATGATCGACAAGGCGATCGAGGACTATACGTCGCAGGGCTACAACCCATGCGTGCAGCTGACGGCCACGAAGCAGATGGCAGGGGCAGAGGCTAAGGTCAACGCCAGCGTTCCCGCCCGAGTCCAGAACGAAGTGCAGGCCGGTGGCGGGAAGTACGGCAGTTCCGGGGCTGTACTGGCTCAGCGTGAACAGCTGCATCGATCGCTGTTTTGCACGCAGTCCGATGTCGATGCGGGAATCTGCTCCAGCGTTGGTGCAATTCCCGGGGGCGATTCGAACGCGTCGCTGATCTTCAGCACGGATACGAGCGCGAACATGGTTGCCGCGAAAAATGCGACGATCAACGGCATTATCGGGCTTCCGGACGCGCCAATGCCGGCAGGAATGGGGAACACGCCCGCCGGTGCAGCGTACGTGATGCAGAAGAAGGAGAAGGACGCGTATCTGGCCTTTCCGGCGTACTCGCTCAAATCAATTCAGGCCGATGCGGAAGGCTTCGATTCGTTCATGAGTGAGCGAGTCGGCCAGTATTTCGGTACACCCGCTGCACAGAAGTGGGCGCAGGATCAGGCATCTCAGGCCGAGCGCGGAATTGTCGTGGATCTCGTCAAGCTGGAGGGCTTGACGCTGAAGGTCCGCTTGCGCGAGTTCCGCCAGTCGTTGCGTCGCGAAGCGAATGCGGCGGCTGAACTGGCGCTCGAGAACGACCGTATCAATGGCACGAAGACAGCGGCAGCGGCCGAGCGCGCGCTGGCGGCGCAATCGTCCTCGAAGGTGGTGCAATGAATCGCACGTTCAAAAAGGCGGTGGTAAGTACGGTGCTTCTGTCGGTCACCGGATTTTCGGTTGCGGCAGGGTGTCCGGCGGTGGTCGACTCGGCATGGCAGGCAGGCCTGACGGCAGCGCAATCGTCGATCGCGATCGCGGTACAGGGTATGGCGCAGGGCATTTCGGTCGCACGCGCGCTCAATCTCGAGCGCATTATGGGCTCGATCAGAGTGTTGAACGCTCAGATCAGTGCGACGTCGAACAAATCGTCGCAGATGAATCTGAGCGCGAAGCAGGCGAGCGCGAACGTCGCGGTCGAGATCTCGAATCGCAAGGCGGTCATGCAGGCGATCGCGGACTATAGTCCCCAGACCGGTCAGGGTTTTGACCCGTGCGGCGAAGAGCAGCGATCCAAGAACATCGCGATCGCATTAGGCGAGGCCGCAAACGACATGCAGGAAAAGGTCGTACGTGAGCTCGATTCTGCACCCGGGCGATTTGTGGCCGATCCGTCGACTGTGGTTGCTCAGCGTATGCAGTTGGCGAAATCGACCTACTGTACGGCCGACGAGGCGCGAGCTGGTCTTTGCTCGACCCCGGGGGCGATGGCTGGCAAAGATGTCGACGGCGCGAATTTCTTCACGTCGGCTCAGGTTGGGTCGGATTCGGACAATGCGAAATCTGCATTACTGAACAATATGTTCGGAACGCCTGATATCGCGCTGAACAAAAACACGGCTGCGCTTCCTGCCGGGCAAGCGTACATGGAACAGAAGCGCAACAAAGATGCAGTTGCATCGGTTGCGCAGTCCTCTCTGAAGACCATTCAAGGATGGACGTCCTCGCGCGGCGGGTCGGGCTCCGATACGCAAAGCGTGCTCGACGCGTTGTCGTCGAAGATCGGCACGTATTCGGGCGGTGAGAACTACGACGCATGGGCGCAGACGCTGGCTTCGCAGAGTCAGCGAGGTTTGCTCGTAAGCTTCTCGAAGATGCTTGCGACGGATCTGTACGTTACGTACCTGAATTACCAGTCTGGGGAGCGCGAAGAAGCGATCGCGGCCGCGCGACTGGCGCTGCATGCGAGCGATATGCCGACGGGTGACGCGGCGCTGCAGAACGCGGCGGCTCGGCCGAAGGTGGCTCAATGAGCGTTCGGTTGTCCGTATTGTTCGGGATGGCGCTGACTTTTATGTCGGGGCAAGCTGGTGCGCAGTGCTTGGCTGACCCGGTCAACATCCCGACGAACATGGTGACGAGTACGTTTGGCAAGACGCGCTTGCTCGCGCAGTACTCGGCCCCGCGCATTCACTGGGGCGTCGATTTTCAGGCGCGTAACCCGAGCAATCCGAGCCAAGGCGCGCAGCTCACTGCGGTGGACAACGGAACAATTATCGGCGCCGGATTCTGGGGTAGCGGATACGGGAATCGCGTCGCGCTCCGACGTTCGAACGGTGACATCGTCACGTACAACCACTTGGCTTCGGTTGAGCCGAAGCTGAAGTCCGGCGGTGCAGTCGGCTTTCGCGAAAGCAGCGGTTCCGCAATCGGGACCACGCAGGTTGCTGTCGGAGATGTCGTCGGCGTCGCGGGAGGAACGGGTAACCATATGGATCGGTACGATTTGCCGATTCACCTGCACCTTGAGTACGTCACGGACTACGCGGGTACGAAGCTGCGGGAGACGAACGACGGGACGAACAAGACCCGCAGTCACTACCTGCGTAATGCGCTCGAATACATGTGCAAGACGTACCCGTTCGCGGCGGGGGCCGGACCGGTCACGCAGGGCACGGGCGGGCAGGCGCCGCCACCGATCGCTGACAGCGGTGCGGCCGCCAGCGAAACGGTGCCGACATCGGCCGTGCAAATCTACGAAGCGCAGAAAACGCAACCGACGGTGACGGACCGCGAGCGTTACGGCTTCCCCGATGTGCCGCCGTACCAAACGTATGACGGGATGAGCGAGTCGCAGATTGTCGACGCTGAAATGTTGCGTCGCGCGCTAGACACCGAATGGGAGGTACACCTCACGGACTGGAGCGAACGAGGTTTGATGGCGGAGATTTCGCGCATGCTAGCCGCAAGAATGTGGCTGCAGCAAAAAATCTCCGAGCGTCGTGCGAGAATTGAGGCAATGCAGTCGATGGTCGTTGCTTACAAGACAAATCGATACCTGACACCCAAAGTGCAGGCCGCTTATAGCCGCGTGACGAACGCGATGACCGACCGCAAAATTGCCAACTAATGAGTTTTCGAAGGGAGCACAACATGACAATTAAGTTCGGGGCACTCTCCCAAGCTCCAGCCGGTGACGAAGACGCTGAGCGTTTGTTGTCGCTCAGCGAAGACGTGCTGGAGGCGAGCACGCGCGGCAAGCCGATGCGCGAGCTGTCGGGCGGCTCGGCTAAGCCTGCAGACGCTGCAGAGGCAGCTCCGGAATCAGCGGCGGGGGCGACGTCGGCAGCCGACGGCGCGGCGGAGGAGGCTTCGGCCGACAAGGCCGAGGATACGTGGGTCGCTGAAGGCGGCAATCTGCCCCCCGAAGATCGTCCGGACGAGGAGCAACAGAAAGCGACGGCCGAACAGGAGGCGGGCGACGATGTGTCGGCGCCTGAAACAGGTTCGCGTTCCCGGAAAGGAAAGGGTCTTTCGTCACTGGCGCAGCTGGCGTCGGGGAAGATCGCCAAGGGCGATGTGAGCCTCAAGCCGTCGCGTGTTGCGCAGTCGATCATGAAAGGCGCACCTGCTGATCGGTTTGCCACGGACGACGACCTGAAGGATCTGCTCACTGGCCTTTCGAATCCGACCCCATCACCGGCCGAACCGGCTCAACCCACCGTTGCACCGGCGCAAGCGACTGGTGAGCCGGTGGCAGTTCCTGCGCGACAGGCGGCAGTCGGTGCGGCCGCCGTTCCTGCTGCCGCGCAGACCGTAGGGGACCTCGTCGGGCAGGGGATTGCCGGCGCGGTCGCCGCACCGTTTCTCGCGATGACGTCCGCGCATCGCCATCTGCGTCAACGTTTCAGCACGCAGCCGGGCGCAGAGAAGGTGGTCGGCACGCAGGCGAGCGCGGGGCTGAGTGCCGGTGTGCCGCTTGCGGCACTGGCGCGGCTCGAAAAGATCAGCACGTGGAAGTGCGATCAGATCGAGAAGTCGGCGAATGCCGTATTGGCGGCGGCCGACGGGCTGCGGGGTATCGATGGATTCGTGGTGTGGGAAGACGGCTTGACGAAGGAGGCCAACAAGCGGGGGATTTCGCCGACGGAAGTCATCACCCAGATGCGTCACGACGCGGATCTCGCGCCGCTGCGTGAGCAGATGACCGCGCTGTGGCGCGACAATCCGGCTGCAGTGGCCGCGTATCGCCGTGAGTCGGATGTGTTCGAGAAGCACCTGAAGGACGTGCGCGAGAAGTTCGCCAACAGCGATGAAACGGTGCGGTCACGTGTCACCGAGGCCATGAAGGGGGTCGAGACGCAAACCAGCGATCTTCCGGGCTTCGGTGCCAACGAAGGCGAATACACTGCGACGCTCGGTGAGCGAGTGCGGGAGATGGCACGCGCAATGATCGCCTTGCTCGAGGCGCTCGTCGCGCGCCTGACGGGCAAGGCCCCAGCTGATTCAGCGCCGGAGATTTCCGGATAGACATGTACGACACAATAAATTCGCTAAGCAGGGGTGGAGTTTTTTGGGGCGCTGTCGTTAACCAATGGCCCCTTCCATTTTCTTTGGGGGATATGGACGGGGTTGTTTTAGCGATGGGCAATGAAGAGGGGCTGGTGCTTGTGCTTGTGCCAAGCGAGCGACTGGACAGCTCCGATTGCCTCAATTTGCAACTGAAGGATCGTCGCAAAGACCAGATACATCTGGCAGTGACGATAACGCGCGAGGGACGCTTTATCGCCGGGGCTCACAATGGCGAGACCATTGACGAGCTCGGAGCTGTGGACGCCCTTGCGCTCTACGTGCCGTTGATACGAGGACAATGGGAACGCGTCTTCGTGTGATGTAGAACGCCAATAAGACAAACACGGGGTTAAGCAGCATGGCAACGTCGAGTAACGACTCGATTCTTTGGCCGGATCTGAGGGCCTACGGATCGGCATTGAGTGTGGCATTCAATCCGTCATTAGGACGGAACTTGTTGAAGTTCAGTATCCTCGATCGCGAGCTGTTTCGAGACCGCAGCGGTGTTCGAGGAGACCTGAACACTGTCCTTCGACAAGCCGGATTCTCGTTATGTGCCAACGAGACTCAGGTCAACCAAACGCGCGCGTACAGCATGGCGGTGAGCAGGGGGCTTACCGTCGAGGAGGCCGAAGCGGCGCAAATTCAGGCGCGCGAAGCGTTGTTTTTCTATTCGCCGACTATCCCATTCAATCGTGAACGCCTGCGGAGCTTCGTCCCGGCGCTCCGGGACACTGACTTTCAGCGGGTCGCGGTATCGAGCGTGAAGCACTACGATTTCATGTTCGCGGACGAAGAACTCGCGCGTTCATTCATTCGGCAACAGCAGAATCTCGACGGCGCGGAGGCGGGTGTGTTTTACACGACGTCGCGCGATCGCGAACTGACAGCGCAATGGGCGGGCTCCCACCATTCGCTGCACGAGTTGCTCGAATATCGTGATCTACCGCCGGCAGATGCGCGAGGAATCGCGTTCGACGGCGTGTTATCGGGCGCGCTTGCATTCCATCCAGTGGCAGATGTCGAGCGCTCCGTGCGGCGCCAAACGATCGGCATCGACGGCATGCCTCTTCGTGCGCCATCTATGCAAAGCGCCTTCATCGGCTTCGCGACGCGCGAAGCGGCTGTGGCTGCGAACGGCGGCACGGACGATGGCGTCGAGCAGGTCGAAGTGCCGTTCGGTATCCCGTTCGGCTTTGCCTCCGATGATGCGCGGATGATCGTCCTGAAAGACGCTCGGTATCTCGAGTTCAATGAGATGGAGTTCCCGGAACTCGAGGCTGGACTCGCGTCGAATGTGCAGCGGAACCGAGATTTTCTGTCCCATGTCCAGCGCGTTGTCGACGCGTACGAGTCGCTGCGCGCCGACAATTTGCTCGACTCGGCCAACTGGTCGTCATTGCCCGTTGCGGCGGATGTGAAGGCGCGATTCGAACAGATCTTTTCCGACATGAAGGCGGCGCTCGCGCCGGTCATGCCGCATCAGGGATTTTTTACTGTCGAGGCGCTTGCGGCTTATGGTGGCCAGCGCACAGCACGCTTTGCGGACCACTTTCCAGCCGGTTTTCTCAGGTTCGTCGACGACTTCCGGACCAATCTGTACAACGCCGCGCAGCGTCGGCACGACGAGCTGACCGCCGAGGTGAGCTTCAGAGCCGGAATGCAGCGCGTCATGCAGGCTGTGATGCCGACCAATCAGGCAGCGGCCAAGCGCGAAGACGCGGGCGAGAAAATCGGCGGTGCGCGAAAGGACTACGCGCAGCGCGCGTTGGCGCGTTCTGAAGTGGCGTCGCTGTCGCCCCGGGAGCGCATTGACATTGTCACGAAAGATAACGTTTGGCCCAAGCTGGATATGGCAGCGATGCGTGACAGCGGCGTTGAGCCGCATGTTGCATTTGTCATACGCGAATTTCGTCACGCCTTGCCCGCGACTCCTTGTCGCGGCGGCCGTAACCGTAAGCGCATCTTGCTCGAGCGACGGGCGGCCGAACCACTCACCGATGAACGCTGCGACAGCTTCATCAAGGCTGTCGAGTTGGTGCGTGACTGCCTCTCGACGGTCAAGACAGAAGCCGATCTGCACCGGGCGTGTTTTGAGATTCGCAAAGCGTCGGACTTGCCTATCGAGTTGAGGCCGATCAACGCCGATGGCAGCGATCGCACGCGTCTCTATAGCGGTGAATCCACGTACTATTTCTGGGACTCTGACCACTGGTTCTTTGACGGAGCCGGCCAGAAATTCACCGATGCGTTGCCGAATGTCGTCTTCGAAGAAGCAAGTGGGCGGGCACGTGCAGGCTACGCTTTGGTTCGCAAGCTGGAAGCGGCGCGAGTGTCGACCGACGGCGGCTGGAACTGGGCAATCAAGGAGCGGCGGGCCTCGTCCGACGAGGACGGCGCGCAGAGGAAGGTCGAGCGCGTTGAACCGGTCGTCCCGCATCTCGATGACATTCGACGGGTTGGTCCGGATCATCGCGAGGATGCCGCAGTGGACGAAGCCGCGTTCATGGCTGCATTCGGGTTTCGCGGTGTCGAATATGGCAAGTGGTTGCCGCAGAACGAGCGCCAGATGGTGCTGAATCACGCGTACGACGCGTTCATGGATTTGGCCGAGGTGATGGGTATGCCGCCACGAGCGATGAGCCTTGGCGGGGAGCTCGCTGTCGCGTTTGGCTCTCGAGGCAGCGGGGGGAAGCAGGCGCCAGCTGCGCACTACGAACCGGGCAGGCGTGTGATGAACCTCACTCGGCTCAACGGTGCTGGTTTTCTCGCGCACGAATGGTGGCATGCATTCGACGACTGGCTGGCCCGCGCCTCGGGACTTTCTGCGAGCCACTTCGCGACGGAACTGGCCACGAGGGCGCGCACTGCACGCGTAGTGCGAACTTCGCACATGCCTGAAGCGATATCGGATCTTGCAGGCTTGCTGACGCTGGCCAAGAGCGTTCCGATGCCGCTGAATGAGGTACTGCAGCAGCATTCGAGTGTTGAAGTCCATAGCGAGCGCGTTTCGATCGATGCATTCGTCGAGCGGAGATTGCAGGACTGGATTGCGTCACTCGATAAGCTCCTCCCGGAAGATCGCCGGGATGGCGCCTTCAAGGGGTATGCGCTTGCTCAACTGGAGAAGCACTGGGTCGACGTCGACGGGTTCGACGGTGTGACGCTTCGGCGAATCGACGATGGCGAAAAGCTGGTCGCAGGTATCGCCGAAGCGATGGATGCGGCATTTGGATCGCCCGATTGGCGCCAGCGATCGAGCACGATCGTCACTCGGGCGGACTTTACCATCTCGGTACAGGAGCGGATCCTGAAAAAGCTCACCGATGTCCGTGATGGTTTTACGCCCGGCAAATACCGGAAGGATTCCGTCTACTTCCGAGATGCGCTTTACTACGACGATTTCCGAAGCAAGCCGTACTGGTCGACTGATGTTGAGTTGTCCGCGCGCATGTTCGAGACGTGGGTACAGGATAACGTTTCGAGAGAACGAGGGCGACGCAGTGACTATCTGGTGTACGGTCGCGATGATCGGGTCAAGGCCGAGCACTGGGGCTATCCACGTGGCATCGAGAGGCGCGTGATAGCAGCGGCGCTCGATAACTACTTCGAAACGCATCGGGCTGATCTGCTGCACATGCTCGACGATCCGGAAATTCAAAAGCGCACGTCGCTTCGAACCATGAGGGATCCGGTGGAGAGCGGACCATCGTGATCAGAGCGATTCGGGTCGAATCGACGCCATCGATCCCGTGTATTTCGAGCACACAGACACTACGGAAATAATGAGCAAAGAAAGCCGCCGGGCAAACCGGCAAAGGCGGGGCAGCGAGAACGGCATCGCGCAGTCGCCACGGTTCGCCGCGACCTTGAACGGTGTTGTGCCAGTCGATCCAAACGGAGCGATTTTGCCGATCATTCGTGAGATCGACGGAGGGCGGAGCGGCCAGATCATTGGGACTGGCTTCTTCGTCGCGCATGGACTCGTCATAACTGCTGGGCATGTGGTTGATGTTTCCGTAGCTGACTCAAGCAATAAAAGTGAGCAGCTCCTAGACGCGCCGCTGTGGTGTGTCCAGATCATACCCGGCACCAACGAGTACCACTGGCGTCCAATCGTGCGTGCGCAACGACATACACGATCAGATATCGCGTTGTGTCGTTTGCGCCCGGCCGTGAATGAACACGGCGGGCCGCTCGGCAATCCAATCCTGCGTTTGAGCGACCACGATCCGGAAATTGGTACTCCGGTGGCCACCTACGCTCACCCGGATTCACGCGTTCGTCGACGGGGAACGCGCGTACAGATGGAACTCCGACCACACTACTACGAAGGCAGAATCGACGATCACTTCCCGAACGGGCGCGACAGCTGCGTTATCACTTGGCCATGCTTTCAAACATCGATTCACATCCATGGCGGGGCAAGCGGCGGTCCGGTGTTTGACGCAGTGACGGGGACCGTCTTTGGCGTTTGCGCGACGAGTTTCGAACCGTACACTGATACCTCGTACGTGACTAAAATCCATGACGCGATGGGAATGCCGGTATCGGTCGGGCAGACTGCGGGCACGCTTGGATCGTTGACGACGACGCTGGGGGAATTGAACAATCAGGCAGCCGTCATTGGGAGCGTGCTTCGTCCGTTCGGTGCGGTGTACAAATGAGCCGTCGCGGGTTTGTCTTTCATCTGCCTCATTCCCTGAAAGAGGCTTCGTGAAAATCTGACTTGCTGAAGGGAGCCAAAATCAGCATGGCGTGCAAGGCCTCATGCAAAAGCGAGGTCTGTGGGGCCACTGATGATCGATCTCGTGAAAACCGAGCAAGGCTCTTTTTCTCATTTTCATTTTTTTCAAGACCGCGCCGTGGCGCCACATCCTACGGTATCGCAAACACCCTCAATGTGTGGATTCGTCGGCTTGTTATGGATTCGGATCCTCTGCAGGCGAATCAAGATCGAGCTCGGCTTGCGGGTGCGGCGGCCGGACCATGTCAAAGCCGTCGACCTCGTCTCCTCCTTCGACCACGAATCCGTGCCGCGCATACCAGTCGCGCAAGTCGTCGGTGGTCAGGCGCTCCCGGCCCGAATCGTAGGCCTTCGCAGTCAGGGTGATCTCTTCGCAGTGCTTGTCTGCGAGGGCGAGGACGATCTTGAGGGCGCGCGTTCCATCTCCTTGCCCCGGTTCCACCGCTCTGATGTCGGACACGTGCAGACCGCCGTTTGGCGTCGATGACGCTTCGAGAAGCGCGAGATTCCGTCCTCCTTCGGTAACGATTCGCTGACGCGGGTTGAACGGGCTCTGATCGAATCGCATCGCGATGTCACGGAGGGTATCGCTACCCTTGGCCCCCCGCCTGAGCACAATTCGGGGTCGCTCGTCGATGACTTCCCTTGCCACGGTCAAAACAGTGTCATCCGCATTGTGGCTGGCGGAGGCATTGGCGTTGAGGCGCGTGCAGATCTCTTGCACCTGACCCGCTGAAGGGTCCATGCCGTTGCGAGCCAAGACTTCAATCACTGCATCTGCCGAGTACACGTCCGCGTTTGGCTTCGAGAGGTTGGTCATGATGATGTCAAGTAATGCGATCTGTATGAGGTGATTCCACGTTCCAAGTCTACGGCGACGTGGACGGCAAATAAAGAGCGATTTCACTAACATCGAAACGACTCTTTGTTCTGTTTTTCTTTTTCGAAAATCTGCGCCAGTTGGCGTCGCAAACCCCGTCACAACGGTCTCATGAAAGACGTAATGCGGATGGGGCCGAAACAGGCTCGGGTTCGTCGTGGAGCTGGCGGCGGAAGGCGCAGACCCCTTCGCGCTCGTCAGGAGTATGTGAATCGCGGTTCCGTGAGCGACCAGCTGAGGCATCGCCACAGGTGTCGATCTCGCTAACCCCGTACAGGCTCTTTGTCTATTTCTTCTTCTTCGCAATGCCGCGCGCCGAGGGCGCGCTTTACAACCATGGCTTCTCGCACGTCGAACCTCTGGAGCAGGTAAAGGGAGGTGCATGATTCCGGCTGAAAGGCGATTCCGTGAACGGCGAAAGGCTCTTTGTCGTGCTTCGCTCTTTTTGCGCTGCGCCCTGCGGGCGCGGCGCTGTGAGGGGGCTGATCGGGGCCGCAACTTTCAATTGCGATGACGAAAAAAAGCGGACTGATTTCGGGAAGAGCGCGAGCCGTCACGCCTCGGGGGAATTGATGTCGCAAGAAGCGGTGTGTCGCATGCGGAGCAGCATGCGGCCGTCTCGCGTTTCGAGCGCGCAGAGGGCGATGTAGGCATTCTTGGCCGCGTTGTTGATGGCGAGGTCCGAGTACAGGTTGTATTGCGACGACAGGCGCTCGAGCAGGCGACGGTAAACACCGCAACGGCGCACGTCTTCGCGCACCTCCGCATATTCGATCTGCAGGCAGGTGTCGCTGCGATTGCACCAGACTAAGGCAAGTGTTCTGCCGTCATTGCCGGTAAGGCGCGCGATCGTGTCGGTGGGGGTGTCGAGCTTCCACGGCGTATCGCCGCCTTTGTTTGCTTCGAACGTCAGCGTGCTGCCGGCATCGGGAGGTGTTGCGCCAGATTCGTCCGACGCTAGGCGGATCGCGGAGCGAATGGCCGCAGCGCGGTCGTTGGCTTCGAGAATCGTTGCGGCATCGAGGCGTGAGCGCATCGATTCCGCATGGGCAACGGTCGGATCCTCGCCTAATTGAGCGAGGGCGATGATGACTTCTTCGGTCGCGATTGGAATGGGATGCCCGGGTGCGGAGATTGGCGAAGGGAGAGGCTGCATCGTCTCGATGGAGGTTGGAAAGTGCGAAATTATAGGGGAAAGCAGGAAATATCACGGCATCATGATCGGAATGGTATCAAAAAAATATATATAAACGTATGGGCCTAGTTGCCGGCGGGGTGGCGGCGGCGCTGTCACCTTTCGTCGATGCTAGAATCCGATAGAACGTGTGTTTTTATGAAAATTACAATACATTCCCTCTGTTACGATTGAAAAAAATGTATTATTTTGAATCGTGATGCTACAATCCACGGCAAATCGTCGTGGGAATGGAGCCGTGGACCGGAGAAGGGAAGACGCTGAGGTGGCCGCTGTCGAGGCCGAGGAGTGTGTCGTTGCTGCGTTGTTCGGAGAGCAGGGCGCAGTCGCGTTCGACACGCTCGCGCTGCGCGTGCGGCCGGAGGATTTCTTTGTGCCGGCGTATCGGCTCGTCTTCGAGTCGTTTGGCGAACTCGTCGATCGCGGTACCAAGGCTGATCAGGCCACGCTTGTCACCCAGTTAAAGTCGAAAGAGTCTTTTACGGATAGGACGCGCGAACTGGTCGAGCAGGCCATCGTGGTCTCCTATTCGATCGAAAACCTCGAGAGTTACGCGGATGCCATCGTCGAGAAGGCGCGCGCCCGAGCGATTCACGCCGAGCTGCAGCTCGTTCAGAAGGAAATTCCCCGAGTGGGGGGCGAGCTACGATCCGCCGAGGTCCTGCAGCGGATTGACGCAATCTCGCTGAAGTTCGCAGACCGACAGACCGACGAAACACTGCTGAAGTCGGCGAGCGATGGCCTCAGTGCGGTCGTCGCGCGCTGGGAGAAGATCGAGAGTGGCGAAGTACTCGGCATCAAGACGGGTATTCATGATCTCGATGATCGTCTGGGTGGTCTGCATGGTGGCCAACTGATCATATTGGCGGGGCGGCCTAGCATGGGCAAGACCGCGAAAGCACTGAATATTGCAGCCCATGCTTCGATTCTTTCAGTCGACGAGCTCTCGCTCGATGCGCTGGGAGTGAATCCGGAGCCGTCACCGGATCTGAGTCCGATGGGTGCGATATTTTCGCTGGAAATGGGGCAGGTCCAGCTGACCATGCGGATCCTGTCCAACATCGCAAACGTTGAGTATCGCCGTCTGGTCCGCGCGGAATTCGACGAAAAGGATTGGACCAATCTCAACGGCGCCTTCGTGCGCTACGGCCGCTCCAACATTCACATCAGTCAAGAGTCCTACCTTACTCCGGCGTCGCTTCGCGCAAAGCTGCGGATGCTTATCCAACGAACGAAGCAGAAGCTTCGGTATGTCATCGTCGACTACCTGCAATTGATGGATGCTGATGGCCCTTCTGCCGGTGCCAATCGAACCAACGATATCGGCGCGATCTCGCGCGGGCTCAAGAAGATCGCAACCGAATTTGACGTTCCCGTCATTGCACTGTCGCAGCTCAATCGCGAGCTCGAGAAGCGGGCAGATAAGAGGCCGGTGATGTCGGATTTGCGTGAGTCCGGCGCGATCGAGGCTGATGCCGACGTGATCCTGTTCATCTATCGGGACGAGGTTTATAACCCGGATTCACCGCAGAAGGGCATGGCCGAGTTGATTATCGGCAAGGGCCGCGACGCAGGGCTCGGGATGGTTCCGGCGCACTGCCAACTCGAATATCAACGTTTTTCGTCGATGCCGAAAGGCGCCTATTCGTACGAATCCGCATACGGAGGATCTTGAATGAAAACCCACAAGCAGCGCGCGATTCTGCTCCTCATCTTCGCATCGATACTCGCAGGACTTGGCTTCTACGCAATGTTCCGAGGCAATACGAATCACTTCGTTGCCGGCGGGATCGCGCTGGCGCTGTTCGCGTGCTTCTTCGCCGTGTTCAATCGTGCATGGGATGCGTTTGAAGCGTCTGGCAAGGACGCGGGCTTGGGTCGAGCGGGTCAGTGACGATGGCGGCTCGCGCGAATCGAAAGAAGGGCAGTACGCCGACCGACAAGAATCGGGTCTTCGATCATATCCGCAAGCGGATAGGCGAGGAGCTGCAGCGGCCGGACCTGCGTGTGCGACCTTCGTCGCAGTTGGAGCTCGCGATCTCAACGTTTGCGCCGTCGCAAGTCCTCCTCGGATTCGAGGTAAGCGACTATCCATTCATCGGAGCGCGCTATGTGTCCGTGCGCGATGGCCATGTATATATCGTCAACGGCTCGACCGACGACGGGGAACAGATCGTGGCATATCGGCTGAACTTCATCCAGTCGACCATGACAACTCAAGGTGGAATTGCGGTTGCGATTACGCCGGACGGCTGGATGGACTCGACGATGATCATGTTTTCGTTGACGCACGAGCACTTCGAGATGAAGGGCGGAGTGCTGCAGGGCATCAACGACCAGATGTTGGAGCGTCGAAGTTATCCGATCAAGAAGGCGCATGCCTACTGGGCGCATTGGACGCGGCGCGGTCGCGCGCGGCTGACTACGCTGCCGATGATCGGGAAACTGTTCGTGCGCAAACGACCCGCGCCGCGCGATGAAGGCGACGACGCTGAACTGAAATACTGAAGAAGCCTGAGGTGATCTGAAATGGGTAAGAAGCTGATCGTTGCGGAGAAGTTCTCCGTTGCCGCTGATATCGCGCGGGCGCTGGGTGGATTCGAGGAGAAGCGGGCGGGAGACAGGAAGTGGTATGAGCGCGACGACTTCGTTATCTCATGTGGAATTGGCCATCTGGTTGAGATCGGCGTATCGGACGAGCAGAATACCTACGACATCACACGCCTGCCGATGATCCCTGACCCGTTTGTACTGAAGCCGGTGCAGAAGACGTTCGGGCAGCTGCAGCTCCTGATCAAACTGATCGGGCGCCCGGACGTAGACGGACTGATCAACGCGTGCGATGCGGGACGTGAAGGGGAGCTCATCTTCAGGTACATCTATGCAGCCGCTAAGAGTAGAAAGCCGTTTGAACGGCTTTGGCTTCAGTCGATGACGCCGGAAGCCATTCGCGCTGGTATGAAGAACCTGCGTAGCGCGCAAGACATGCAGACGCTGTTTGAGGCTGCACGCTGTCGCTCCGAGGCGGATTGGCTGATGGGGGTGAATCCGACCTGCGCGCTGACAGGTCTTTACACACGAGAGTCCGGGGATCTGGACAAGCATTCGACAGGCCGCGTGCAGGGGCCAACGCTTGCGATTATTGTCGACCGAGAAGACAAGATCCGGACGTTTGTGTCCAAGGATTACTGGGAAGTTCACGCGAAATTCGGCGCTCAGGCAGGGGCATATTCGGGCGTATGGATCGATCAGCAATTCGTCAAAGACGATAGCAACGACGATGCGCGGGCTGAACGGCTCTGGAGCGCGAGCCGTGCGGCAGAGATTGCGCAGAGGTGCCGTGGCGCTGAATCGACTAGCGTTGTCGATGAAACGAAGCCGGTCACGAAGCCGCCGCCTTTGCTTTTCGATCTCACGGCGCTGCAGCGCGAGGCCAATGCGAAGTTTGGATTCTCGGCCAAACAGACCCTCGACCTTGCTCAGGCGCTCTATGAAAAGCACAAGGTCCTGACCTATCCGCGAACTGATGCGAAAGCGCTTCCGGAGGACTACGTCGAGACGGCCAAGGGAGTTATGCAGGCATTGAGCGGCTCCTCGTCGGCCAAGTTCGCTGCGGAAGCGCTGAGCAATGGTTACGTGAGCTTCAGAAAGCGGATCTTCGATAACAGCAAGATCAGCGACCACTTCGCGATCATTCCGACCCTGACGCCAGCAGCAGGACTTTCCGACGCCGAGCGGAAGATCTACGACCTCGTCGTGCGGCGCTTCATTGCGGCGTTCTACCCCGATGCGGAGTTTCAAAAGACAGTTCGACTGACGACCGTCGAGGGTGAGGTGTTCAAATCGAGCGGTAGTGTCACGACGCGAGCTGGCTGGATGGCAGTGTATGGGCGTGAAGAAGGCGAGGAAGATGCCGACATGTGTGCCGTTCAGCCGGGTGAGCGACCGTTGGCTCGCGACGTCGACGTGAAGGCTTGCGAGACGAAAGCTCCCGCGCGCTATACGGAAGCGACGCTTCTGGCTGCGATGGAGCACTCGGGCAAGTTCGTCGAGGACGAGGCGTTGCGCGAGGCGCTTGCCGGGCGTGGGATTGGCACGTCGGCAACTCGTGCTTCGATTATCGAAGGATTGTTGGGAGCGGACGCCAAAAAGCGCCCATATGTGCTTCGTGAGGGACGTGAGCTCGTGCCGACCGAGAAGGCATTCAAGCAGGTGCGTTTCCTCCGCGAAAACGGCATCGAAGCGCTTACGTCGCCGGACCTGACCGGTGAATGGGAGCGCAAGCTGAAGTTGATGGAAGCCGGCAAGTATCGTCGAGACGATTTCATGGCTGAGATCGTCGCGGAAACGAAGCGGATCATTGAGCGAATTCGGGCCAAGGCACTAGCCGCTGATGCGGCTGTTACCGCTGCGCTGACGACGCCGTGTCCGAAGTGCAACGGTGCCGTAATGTGTCAGCCGGTCGCGTACGCGTGTAGCTGCGGCCTGCGCATCATGCGCGTGATCTTGAAGCGGGGCCTGACCGAGGCAGAGGCCGAAACGCTGATGCGCGATCGTGAAACGGGCGTGTTGGAGGGGTTCGAATCACCGCGTACCGGTAAGAAGTTCGCGGCGAAGCTGAAATTCTCCGAAGCGCTGGACAAGCTCAATTTCGAGTTTCCCGACCGTGATGGCGCGAGTGGCACGGGAGCGACTGGCGTGCCGGTAGGCAACTGCCCGAAGTGCGGAAGTCCGGTGGTGCAGCGCGGGGACAATTATTTTTGCGAGAAGAACCGCCAAGCCGGCGCAGAGTGCGATTTCAAGATTTGGGGGACGATCGGGAAGAAGCGGATCGATGTGCCGACCGCGAAGGCGCTGCTCGAGGTAGGCCGTACCCCGTTGATAGATGGATTCGTTTCGTCCAAGCCGGGCGGCAAGAAATTCTCGGCGTATCTCGTGCGCAAGCCGGATCACACCGTAGGGTATGAATTTGAATCCTGACGCAGTTTGCGTCAGCTCATCGGACGGGCCGGAAGGCCCAGTCGAACACGTACAGGCGCGCAAGCGTCCCGTGGCTGCCGGCAGCAGTTTTCAGAAGAGGTTTGATGAAGAAAGACGACTTTGCTGCATTCGCCGTCGGTGGGGTGTGATCTACGACCGCGAGCGCTACACACTCCTGCGCGCCCACGGCGAGGAGCTCGCGTCGGGCGCTGCTGACGAAGCAACGCGGCTTCACTGAACGCATCGGAAAACACGCGGGCGCCTGATCGTTGCTGCTGCCGGCCGCAACGATCAGGCGCCCGACTCGGGAGCAACACTTTTTGGGGAAGCAAAGAATGAAGAAGATCATTGTGTTTGTTGTAAGCATCGGTATTTTTTCGGCGGCACATGCACAGGAAGCGTTCAAGCCTCCGGTCGTAGCGCCCGTACAAGGCGCACATTGCAATGCTGGAATGGGGCCGGTGCCGCTGATGGCCTACGATGCGAACGGCCACCTGTTGCAGTGCGCCAGCACCTCCACGAACGGCGAGCAATCGTGGGAGTACGTTGCCGAAAGGGACCTCGATCGCATCACTCGCAGACTCGACCAACTGAACGCCACGAACGCACAGATTCTGGTGGCGCTCACGCAGCTGGTCGCGGCCCAGTACGCCAACGTCCAGAAGCAATAGCGCGATCGCCTGACCCTTGCCGCTCGCCATTGTGGGTGGCAACAGTCAAACGAAAGCTGACGCAGCCTGCGTCAGCACATCGCACGGGCCGGAAGGCCCAGCGGCACAAGATCAGGCGCGCTAGCGTCCCGTGTCTGCCGGCAGCAGTTCTCAGGAGAGGTTTGATGAAGAAGTCAGTTTGTGTATTGTTGGGAGTGAGTGCTCTCGCGTTGACGATGCAAGCGGCGATCGCAGGCGACGAGTTGGTCACGATGCGCACCTTGAAGGTCGCTGGCGTAGAGGTTCGTCTGCCAAAGACCACGTCGGCAGACGGCACGATTTGCGTGAGTTACCTTGCCCGTGCGTCGCGCGAGATGTCGGGGCAGGTCGATTTGGCGGTTTCTAGCGTTTGCGGGAAGGGCGTCGTGACGCGCAACCGTGAGGGAAAGGAGGTCGAGGCCCCGGGCGGCTACACGTTGCGAACGGTCACGAATGGCGATCTGAGCTATGAGATTCCGGAAAGCGCGGCTACACGTGCCCAAACGGAGCAACTGATCCCGGCAGGCAACGGGAAGAAGTGCGTGTTGAAGGATGTCGTGATTACTGGCAACGCGGACGTTCGCTGCGCCGGTTGATCGGCCGGTCGGTGACGTTGGTTGACTGGCGCCGTCTCCCCTTTACGTCGTGAAAGATGGCCTCCCGTCCCGTAGTTGTGATGCTCCTATATTTTTTTGTCCGAAAAGGATGCAAAAAAATATAGGAAATTGCTACCATATCGAACACAGAGATCTACCGGAGGCGCGGCGCGCGCGAAAATGATGGGAAAGAGCCTTTCGTATGTGCTGCGTCACGTCGTTTGTCCGGCGGCGATCTCTCTGGCGGCCGGGGGCGGCGTCGCTGCTCCGGCCAACACGGTGCCGCTCAACACGACCTTGGCGCCGAACTCGGCGCAGGCGACTGACGCGGAGCTGACGCTAGCGTCTGGTTTTGTGCAGTGCGATCCGAGTGTCGCGCTGCAACGTCCGCAGCTAGCTGCGCGCGGGGTGCGGTTTCTTGGCCCGGGGCAACGGCTTGCGCCGCCCACGCTCTCCACGTCGGTTCGAATGATTCTCGCGCCGCAGCTGCCACCGCTCGGACAATCCGAGCGCGCGGCTGACGGGAAGGGGTATCTGACGGCAAGCGCGATGTATTCGATAAAGCAGCCGGTGCGGTTGCTGAACTCGGATATCAAGCTGACCGGCATCGGTCAAGCTGCCTATTTTTCGCAAACCCCGCCGATCGTTGCGATCACTCTGAAGTTCGATCGCCCGGTCGCGGATGCGATCGACGTGCTCGACGGCCGGTTCGGCGGAGCGATCACTCGACGACTGGGAGAGGAGTATGCATCCGAGCACATCTGGTTCACTCCGGATCCGGTTGCGAACTCGCTCACATGTTATCGCCATCCGGACGTCCAATGAGGACGAGTGCCAAGCAGGTTGAGGCGCTGAGCTAGCGTATGGGCGCAAATCATCGATTCGACGACGCATTTCTAGACGAGGTTCGGGATCGTACGGACCTTGTCGAATTCGTCGGTCAGCACGTGAAGCTGAAGAAGGCGGGAAAGGACTATATCGGCTTGTGTCCGTTCCACGCCGAAAAATCGCCGTCGTTCACGGTGAGCCCGGTCAAGCAGTTTTATCACTGCTTTGGCTGCGGGGCGCATGGCAACGTCTTCAGCTTTCTTACCGAGCATTCGGGCTATGACTTCGTCGGTGCGGTCGAAGAACTGGCCTCAAGAGTAGGAATGTCGCTGCCTGAGCGGGCAAGATTGGCGGCCCGTGATGTCGAAGTGGTGGCCCGACAGGATGGTATCGGCGCGACGCTCGAGCGTGCTCGGAAGTTTTACTTGTGGAACCTGCGAAATTATCCAGCAGCTATCGACTATATGAAGCGGCGCGGTCTGCAGAAGGCAACGGTGGTGCAGTTCGGGCTCGGATATGCAGACGAGAGCATTTGGCGAAAGCTGGGCGATGTCTCGGTCGGCGCACTTGAGCAGGCGGGGCTGATGACGGTGGATGGTGACAGCGGTGTCTACCGGGATCGTTTCCGCGAGCGGCTCATGTTTCCGATCTGGAACGAACGCAGTTCGATGATCGGATTCGGCGGACGCGTGCTTGACGACCGTCAGCCGAAGTACCTCAACTCGCCCGAGACCGAGGTGTTTCGGAAGGGGGAGGAGCTGTACGGGTTGAACTTCGCGAGACCTTCGATCCGACAGAGCCGCGTCGCCGTGGTTGTTGAAGGGTACATGGACGTCGTGATGCTCCACCAGCATGGTGACACCCGGGTGGTGGCGTCATTGGGAACGAGCCTTACGGAAGATCAGCTGCGCAAGCTCTACCGGATGGCCGACCACGTCGTCTTCTGCTTTGACGGGGACAAGGCAGGGCGAGCGGCTGCGGACCGCGCGGCACGCGTCGCCATCGGGATTGCTGCTGATGGCAAGACGGCATCGTTTCTTACGCTGCCGGGGGAGCACGATCCGGACAGCTTTGTGCGGGAGCACGGTGTCGACGAGTGGCGCGCACTCGTTGATGTGAAGGCGCAGCCGTTGTCGGAAAAAGTGATCGCGATGATGACCCACGGGCGTGACCTGCGTGTCGCCGAGCATCGGGCCGCATTTGCCCGCGATGGTATCGAAACGCTGGCAGCGATCGGTCATGCGCCGATGTTTCGCGCTGCGCTACAGGCCGAGCTGGAACGACTTGCTCAAATGGCGCTTGTGGTGCCGGATAAATCCTCGGCCGAGACTCCCTATCGTGCGTCGCTGGTATCGCAGATCGGCGCTCAGGCTGGGCGGGGGGGAGAGCTTATGCCGGATCTCGCGCGCGAGGCGTTCTACCGGCGGTATGCGCTTCTGCTCGCACTCGACAGCGAAGCCGGTGCGGAGATCCCTCACCAGCTCCTCGATGACTTCTCTGAACTGATTTCAGGCTGGTTCGCATGCGCCTCGACAGATGTCCGCGAGCGCGTGGAGACGGCCGCTCGCATTGTCGAACCAGCATTGCGGGCTGTTGTCGTCGAAGCTGTCCGTAACAGTAATCGTCGCGTCACGATGTTGGCCGCCGACGCGCTTGAGCGGGAAGTCGCAGCGCTTGTTCAAACAATTGGTGGCGAGCTCGTGCAACGCGCGCGAGTCGAGGAAGCCGCCGCGCTTTTCAGATAGAACGCATGAGTACAAAAGGTCCTAAGTCACCGGCGGATGAATCGCTTGACCCACAGTGGTATGTCGTTTTGGCGCTGCTCGTCGGGGTATTGGTGTATGCCTTCTGGTATACGGCGCACGAGTACATCGCCGGTGTCTACGCTGCAATCCGAGTCGGCCAGTTCTCGCTGTTCGTACTGAGCCGCACGATCTGGGGTGCGATTTCCGGCATCGTATTAATCGTGCTCGCGGTAGCCTTGACACTAAAGAAAGAGTGGAAGCCCTACGCGAAGTGGGCTGCAATCGCGGGGGCCTACTTCGTCGGTGAGTATGCGGTGACGCGCTTTACAGTGAGTGCTTGGGGAAGCCTCGTTGGTGTAGCGATCATGTTGATTGCGTATATCCTCGGCTGGGTCGGTCCCCTCAAGAAGTATACGGGGCCAGTGATGATGGTCGGGGTTCTGCTGGCAACAAGCGGTGTCGTCGGTGGGATTTTCACCAGCTGGTTCTTCTTCTTCCTGCATTCGGCAGCACCGTTCATTGAATGGTCGCATCTGAGCAAGTCGAGCGTGATCGCTAATGTATTCACGCTCTTCGCAGTGAATTTGCCCCTCGCGTTCTGGGTGATGCGTCGATCTTTCACGACGAACCCGACCAATCACAAGCACTTCGGGAAAACGCAGGACTACACCCTGCACAGCTTTACCGATGAGCAGGCGAAGCACTACCCGCACCTGAAGCTGTTCCGCAAGCTCGACCTGACGGCGCGCCCGATTAACTCGGGCAAGTACCGCATGGCTGACACGGAGAAATATTTCGCGATCAAGCATCGTCTGCTCGATCGCGTCGACAAAGGCAACGAATTCAAGGTCAATCGGGACCGGGCGGCCGAGATATTCCGGCGCCAGATGGGACGCTTGTGGCGATCGCCGAAGGACCTCACGAAGTGGGAGGCGGCAATCATTGCCGCCCTGATTCCGCGAATTGCGGCGTTGGATCTGAAGATGTCCGAGGAAGACTACAAGGAAGCACTGGCGACGACGGATCGGTTGGTCGCTCAGTACTGGGCTGATGCCGGCGAGTCCTACGATCCGAATACCGACAAGATCACGATCGACATGGACGACGCGCTCTCTGTGTTGAGGAAGTATTGGAATCACACAACCGTTCGACCGTACTTCAAGCGCCACGCGTACGTATACACGCTGATTTACGCAATGCTTGGCGACGCGCGTCGGCTTGGGGTGTTGCCCGCCAACGAATTCCGTTGGTTGCGAGTGGCAGATCGCCGTCTGTGGCTGATGGTCGATAACGTGGGCCGGATTACCGCATTTACCGAAGTCGCCGGCATCTACTCGCATTTCTTGCATGAGACGAAGGCCAAACGATCGATCGACCGCCCGGCGATCGAGGCGGCGATCAAGGGCTTGGTGGAAGGCGTCGACAGCTACAAATTCACCGAGGAGGAGATCGAGCAGATCAATGACCAGCTACGAGATACCGAGGAAAAGCCGACTGTCGACCCCAAGGCCGTGGCCAAGGAGAAGCAGACGCTCGTGCTCGGCGCGCTGGTGGTGAAGAGCCCCGAACGGAATGATTTGATCGACGTTGCCATTCTCTCCGAGAAAGGCGAGGTCGTATATCAGCAGATCTGCAAGCCGCAAGTTGCTGTCGAATACCTGCGTGATCAGCACGGCATCGGTGACGAGCATTTGGCGAAGATCGTCGCGGCGCCGACTTCGGCCGCAGTTGTCCAGAAGGTCCTCGAGGTGGTCAACGGCCATGCACTCGTTGCGTTCTATGGGGACGAGCTGCCGCTCTTCCCGGGCATCGAGCGGTCGGCCGCGAGCGTTCGCGTGCTGCAGGATCCCGACGAGCCTGAAAGCGTGCAGGCCGCCGTGATGATGGAAGGCATCGTGCAGCAGACTCCGGCCGTCAATTCGGCGGAGGACTGCGCGAGGCTGGTACGCGAGCTCTGGCTGAAGGCTCGCGAAGCTGAGATGCGCGCCGAGGCGCAGCACCAGTCGTCTGGCGCGAAGAATTCGAATTGAAGTCGAGGAGCTGATGATGCCCGTTCAACCACCGCCGTTTGGCGATGTTCTCGCGAGTGTGCTGTACCTCGTGATTCTGCTTTCTGTGACGCGCTTTGCATTGCGTTGGTTTCTGGGCGTGCGGGCGCTGCAGCGGAAATGCGAGCGACAGGCGTTCATGCTGGATCTGATGGCGAAACGACAGGGGATCGAACTGCCTGCAGAGGTTCCGCGTGCGGATCGGCTCGCATGCGTGCGGCGCGCAGCCGGACGCGCGCGAGCGCGCATTCGTGAAGTCAGCTCGCTGCTCGCGTCGAAGGTCCGCTGATCAATGAGCTTCAGGCTTTCCGCGCTGAGATGGGATAGCGAAGTTGCCCGCCGCGCCAAGGCAGGAGCATCGGTTGCGCCGCGTCCGCTCGTCGAAAAGGTTGTTTTCGACGGCCATCAGTTCGGAGTCTTGTTCACGCACTTCAAGGGCGCGAACGTCATCATCAAGCAGGAGCCATACTCAGGCAGGTTCGTCAACACCAGTGACCACCCGTACTACCGATATTGGCGCTTCAGTCGACAGGCGCTATACGACAACGGGGAAGCGCTTGTGCAGGCGCTTGTCGACGCCGGTAACGGTGCGGTCGTCGAGACCGTCGCGTCATTCTTTGAGAAGCTGACAGACGCACGGACGAACCCGCAGCACGACGCCTTCACGCAAGATCTGAAAGCGACCGTGTATCAGCTCGAGTCCGGTGGGGCGGTGATAGTCAGCTCGTATCATCCTGCCGTCGTCGCGTTGGCGCAGCAGATGGGTGGGCGCTACCTCGGGCCCATGAAGGCGTGGAAGATTGCGCACGCCAGTCCGGCGGTGGTCCGCGATAACTTGATCAGTGAGCTTCGTCTTCGCGACGATCAGGTCGACCTCGCGCAGGGACTGTTCAGTATCGTCGACGACGCGTTCGTGCCGCGCGGCAATCAAGGCGCAACGATCAAGGTCCTACCCAGCGACATGCCGGACTTTCCGGCTGCCGCCGAGATCGAGCATGACAACGAGGTCTATCTCGCGGTTACGTCGCCGCTCGCTCCGACGTCGCTCAGCGACGACGAGATCTGGTCGAGGATCGCACTTTATCAGCTCTACGACTTCCAGAAGGACGGCGTCTTCCATCTGGTGCGGAACACGTCCGCGCTGCTTGCGGACGACATGGGGCTGGGGAAGTCGCGGCAAGCCGTCTGTGCGGCGGATATTCTCAGCAGCCTCGTCTCGCGGGGGCAGGTCCTTATCGCGTGCCCGGCAAGCCTCTTGATCAACTGGTCGCGCGAAATCGCGTTGGCCGTGCCGGGCGAGGAAAGCATCTCGGTCGGGAAATATGACCCGTCCAAGCGCTGGATCGTGATCAATTACGATCGGCTCGATGAGGTCGTGCCCTACGCAGACCGCTTCGCGGCAATGATCCTCGACGAAGCGCACCTGTTGAAGGAGCCAACGGCGCAGCGCACGCGTCTCGCCTTTGACGTGGCCTCGAAGGTGCCGTACCGCGCGATTCTGACTGGCACGCCGATTCTGAACCGGGAGTGTGAGATCCACACGTTGCTTCGTTTGTCGGGGCACCCGATTGGGAACATTGATCTCAAGGCGTTTGAGAAGCAGTTTGCAGGCGACGCTGCCTTCCGTGCCGCGCTCAACGAGCGTATCTCGGAATGGAAGCTGCGTCGCACGAAGGACCTCGTTCTCAAGCATCTCAAGGGCAAGCAGCGTCAGGCCCGCTACATCGAAATCACGGCAGAAGAGCGCGATCGTTACGACCGGATAAACGGCGACATGGCGATCCTCACGTTGCCGAAAATCACGATGCTGCGGAGGGAGCTCGAGTCGTACAAAGTACGCCCAATCGTCGAGATGATCAAAGATCTGAACGGCGACGACAAGGTGCTGCTGTTCTGCGAATTCAAAGAGAACGTCGCGCTGTTCAAGCGAGCCTTGGACGAGGTCGGTATCGGCTATGCGGTGCTGACCGGCGACATGACGTCCGCGACACGTCGACAACGATCGATCGACGAGTTCCAGACGGACCCGTTGAAGCGCGTCTTCATCACGACGACCGCCGCAGGCGGTGTTGGTCACAACCTGACTGCGGCCAATTATGTGTTCCTCGTGTCGTTGCCATGGACGCCGGGTCTCGCAGCGCAGGCGGAGGACCGAGCGTTCCGGAACGGCCAACTGCGTCTGGTGATCGTGCAGATCCCGCTCGTCGAAAACACGATCGACATTGATCTCGTGGAGATGCATCGAAACAAGCAATCGATCGCGGCCGAGATTCTGGATCCGGAGGAAGCTGAGCGTCTGGCGATGGCGGAGTTTGCCGCCGGCTGGCGCAAGGCGGCGTAGTGGTGTGTTTGACGCGCAGCCGTGCCTGCTTTTCGAGATAGCACGTCGCTGCGCGGGTAGGAAGCCTGCTTGCGATGGCGGCGGAAGCGGTACAGGTCGTCAGTGCAGGAGTCGAATTTTAACCGGGGCATCGTGTCCCATTTGGAGGTTGTCATGGCAGTGTACGGTGAACTGGAGTTTCGTCAGATCGGCTATTTGGCCGCGAATCCGGTGTTCCGGAAGGACGGCGACATGAAGGTTGCCAACTTTCGCCTGATCACGAATATCGGGTGGAAGGACAAGGCGACACACGAAGAACGGAGCCGCGCCGAGGGCTTCAACTACGAGCTCTGGGGCGAAGGGGCGGAGTACTTCGCGGAACGCATGAAGAAGGGTGGCCGTGTGTACGTCGTCGGAGAGCCGCGCAACGACTCCTACGAAAAGGATGGTGTCACGCACTACGGAATGCGGATCCGCGTCTCGCGTTGGCAGGATCTGAGCGGTCAGGCAGCAGAATCGAACGGGAAACAGCGCGACGATGCGGGCGGCACCGGTGCGCCGCCGGATGGAGACGTCCCGTTCTAAGCGGGCATGCGGAACGTGGGCCAATTGATTTGGCCTGCGTTCGCGTCGCATGTGATTTGAGAAAGGTATGGAGCGACGATATCGTGCGGGGGAAACAGGTGATCACGCAAAGCGAACTACTCGAGCTCATGGCGGAGCAAGCACATTGCAATGCGCTATCCAATGCTTACTGGATTGATGCCAACTATCCGCTCGAGCGCCACATTGGACTGCTGACGTCCGCTGCCGTCGCGCCGCGCGGGTGGGTGTGGCAGCAATACCGTGAGCATGATGTGATGATCAAGACGCTCGGCGCGATCTGGCGTTGCGTGATGTCACGCTATCTCTCTCACGAACGCGGGGACGTCGCTCGTGCAACTGAGCAGTTGTGCGTGGCACTTGCTGCGCCGCGCTTCGTATTCTTCGATCTACGCTCATATGAGTTTGCGTCGATGCCTCTCGTTGAGAAGGTCGAGCTAGCAGGCGCGCTAGCGCTGGCGGGGCGAGTTTATCCGGTCCTGTTCTCCGCGATTCTTGAAGACTGCGACGTTTCGTGGCCTGAGCTGGTGCGTCGGCTGGCGCGCGTCAATGTGCTGACGTGGGAATCCCCGATGTTGCGCGAACTCGCGCGCGTGGGTGAACGATGCATTCTGGCGGCCTGATGGGGCAAGGAGCGTATGTGCTGGTCGCGATGGCGGACGAGCTGCGACAAGCGGGCATTGAATCCATCCTGAGGTGCGGTGGGATCGCAACTGAGTGCGTGGGAGTTACCACCGTGAAGGAACTTCGCGAACGGCTCCGTGATGCCCGCCAGTGCGCGATGCTGATCGTGGATCTCGATTTCGATGAAGCAGTATTCGAGGTGATCGCGAAGGCGAGGTCGCGTGCGCCTGAGCTGCGCGTGCTTGCGTTCGATCTCCGTCGCGGCGCGGACAGGGCGGTTCGGGCTTTCCGAAGTGGTGTGCTTGGCGTCATCGGCGAGGGCGCGACGCGGTCGGACATCGCTGAAGCGATTGACTCGGTGATGCGGGGCAAGCGATTCGTGCATGGCGACGCTGTGAATGCGCTGGTCCAGCAGGTCGTTGAGGACAGTGGGCGGCTACCGCACTATGAACTTTCGAATCGAGAGTACGAGACGCTCTGTCTGTTCGGCGCCGGCAAGCGCCTAAGTGACATTGCGCGCGCCATGTCGATTAGCGTGAAGACCGTCAGCACGTATCGCGCGCGATTGCTCGAGAAGCTGAAAATGAGCACCACGGCTGAGCTGATTCGGTATGCGGTGACGCACAATCTTGCGAACGGCGCATGTGTCAAAAGCGCGTAAAAAAAGATACTGAAATCCTCGGATATCGAATGTAATTCTGAAAATGCGATATTTTTTTGCGTGAATATCGGTAAATATGTAGCATTTGTGTGTCGTCTCCTATACGAATATTCATCGATCCGCTGTCGGATAAGCGCGACTTGTATTACGCCGTTGCGCGGCGAGTGATTCGGGTTGTCCGGTCTCGAAAAGATTCTTTCGGCCGGTCGACGCTGACGTGTCGTCTTAGGCGCGATAGGTAGTCACGACGCAATCGAGAATTTATTTTTGGAGGTTTCATGAGCTCGGTGACAACGTCCCATACGCATACGGCAGTAACGTCGGAGGAAACGGCGGTTTCTTTTGGTATGGGCGGGACGAAGCACGACGTGATCATCCCGGCGGGCACGCGATGCGTGAAGCTGGAGGGGGGCGGAGGTACGCCGCAATGGGTGGTTGAAGATCTGTCGTTCATCCATGACAAAGGCAGCGTGCTTTACCACGATGCTGCGCAATACCGCATCACGGTGGAAGAGAGCCGTCTCGCTGACATTGCTTCAGCTGGTCCGACGATACAGGCTCCGGAGCTGCGCGTGGTGCCGGCCCCGGAAGGCACAATGCGTGTTGCGGACGGAATGGGGCGGATCATGCCGGAAGCGGCGCTTCGAGAGCAGTACAAGGACCTCATTTTCGCGCTGCAGGATGCATGGGGGCACATCCACGGTAGTCGCAACGAGGACCTGAAGACCCGGGCACAAGCGATTTTGAGCGAATGTGGCGATTTCGCTGATAAGCCTCCCGTGATCTCGGCTGATCTGAATATTCGAATCTACCGGGTACTGGTTGACAGCAAGGATCTGATTCTCGGAACGGCTTCATTTGCCAGTCAAGGGTTGCGCAATAAACTTAACGACGTGCTCGACGCGCATAGTTCGCTCGCGATGGAGCGGAAACCGGATATCTTGGACGTTGCGACCGCAATGGACAGGGTTAGTTGGGCGCGTCGTTCGTCGTCAACTGAGAGTGTATGGTGGCTCAAGCCTGAAATTAACGATGTCGTCAATGAGGGTGTGAGAGCTGGGTATCTCCACCGACCCTCAACGACACAGGTCGAGTGGAGCGAATCAGGGCGCCTAGCGCTCAGGGCCGCCTACGCAGATATTGCACGAAGTCGTACGCTGCCGGCGGGAGAACCTGTTGCAGGAAAGCAGCCAGACAAAAGCTTATCGGCGGATGAGGTTGATGCGATCTCCCGCCTCAAGGCCTCCGGCGGTGTCGCCGTGCGGCCTTCGACGTCGCCGGGATTCGGCGAGGGATTTGACGCCTACCGACTTCGGGAGAATGGCAGCGAAGCAGAAATTCTTGGCTCCGGCGCCACCGAGAATGAAGCTTGGCTATCGGCAGCAATTCGACTTGCCGAATACAAGCCCGGTGTGTTGCAGATGACCTCGCGTGAGTTTGGCTCGGTCTGGACCACAAACGTATTGTGCAAAGACGGTTCACTCGGGATCCTCGAACGGCGCACGCGGCTGGAGATCCGCAAATTGCAGGATGAGTACGCGGTATTTTCGATCTATCGCCGGTACCTTCGCGGTGAGGATCCGTGCGATGTGCGCCAAAGGCAGGAGGATGGTCGATTCGTGACACTGGGGCAGGCCGCTGACTATGTTGGTCGCTACATCGGCGATTATGCAGAGGCTGCGGCTGACAATCGCGCCTCGGCGATTGAGGCGCAAGCCGAGTCGGACGCGGAATCTGCGTCGCCGTCGCTGTAACTTGTGCCGCTCGCCGCGCGTGCACTCAGGCCACGTTTAGCTGGGGCGTTTCTCTCCGAATATGTAGCGGGCAACGGAAGTTGGACAAGGCTATTGGATCGAGCACGTAGTGCACAGTGCATCGGGGTTCGAAGTCCACCATCAAGCTCGGCGTCGGGGCGAAGCGATCAATCGCTATCTGGAGGCTGCAGATGTAGGGCGTTCTGCGCGACGTGTAGTCGTGAGACAATCGAGAGAACTTTTGGAGGTTATTGCATGAAATCGGTGAAAACCCCCCATACGCATACGGCAGTGACGTCGGAGGAGACGGCGGTTTCCTTCGGCCCGGGCCGGCTGAAGTACGATCTGGTCATCCCGGCCGGTACGCGATGCGTGAAGCTGGAGGGTGGTGGCGGCACGCCGGTGTGGGTCGTAGACGACTTGTCCTTTATCGAGGACAAGGGAAGCATGCTTTACCACGACGCCGAGCACTACGGCATCAAGGTGGAAGAGAACCGGCTCGCGAACATCGCTGCGATCGGGCAGGCGGTGCAGGATCCCCAGTTGCGCGCGGTACCGTCGCCGGACGACAACTCGCCGTCTCCGTAAACTCGTCCGATCGGCTCATCAGGATTCCGGCCCCGCTTTCGCGGGGCTTTTTCTATGGTGGTATCGTCGGATTAGCGTGCCAGAGCGAGATCAAATCGGTGCGGTGCCCGCGATCAAGGCGGTTGTCAGATCTGATTAAAGGCGGTGCAATTGATGTCGTTATAACGTAGTGCTTTTGTGAGCCACGCTGCAAGGTCCGCGCATGGACGGACAGCTGCTGAAATTGAGTTGACATGGTGCACATGTGCACCTATCATTATTCGGTATAAGTGTGTTATCTGGGGGCAAGGTGGGCGCGCGCAATTGCACGAATTTGATAGCTGATGACTCAAATATGAACTCTATGAATGCATTGCGGAATTTTGGACAGAGCAACCGCGCGAGCGCGGCGATGAGAGATTTTCTCCGGAAGGCGCTCCTTGTGCTGATCGTGTTCGGTACCGGGTTGTTAGGCGGCTTCCAATTTGCCGCTTGGTATCTCGCAGAAAATGTGCGGCCTGATACTCTGGCCAACGAACAAGCCAGATTGGCGCTTGCTCAGATCAAATCCGTCGTCGGAACCGGGTGGATTGGTTTGGCATTCCTTGTGATAGCGATGTTGGCGTTTCTTAGTACTTTCAAGGTCTCGCGTCACGACGGTAAGTAATGGATCAGCGACAGTGAGCGCAAGGTCTATCCGGGATGGCGACCGGTGTGAGAAAGGACCAGAAGGGGGTAAAGATGCCGGATGAGAAAGAGACCGTCGGCAAGGTGAATGTAATTTACCAAAGGAAGTCGTCGGGCCAACCCGCTAACGGAACGATCTTCTTTGACCGGTGCATCGTTGGCCTCGGATGTCAGAGAACGACCGGCAAGCATACTCCGCTCGACTGGCAAGGCATTTTCCGGACATTTCGATCGCTTGGCGGCTGCGTCAGAGCCCGATGGCGATTCAAACGTTCTTGCGAGACTGGTGTCGCAGGTGGGTCTAACCAAACACAACGATATGGATCACTCAATCATTATGTCGAGATCGGATAAGAGTTGGAGCACAAAGAAAAAGCTCCCGTTCTGGCTGCGGCGGGTCGACGTCCCCGTGCAGGGGCAGGCAGCGGCCGAGCAAAGGACTCAATTCAATTGGCCGCTCGTTTACGTGCCGGCTTACGCGCTAGGTGCGGCGCTGGTTGTCACGACGATAGTTCTTATCCTTGGCGGTATCGTCGGTGTCGCCGTGTCGTTCGTGAAGGCGTTTCCTGTCATATCCGCATTCGCACTGCTAGCGTTATTGTTCAAGCGCAGCTGATAAGGCCGACAAGTAATGCGAACAGAAACTAATCAACTAGTTTCGGTCGCGGCTGGCGGAGTGGCGAGCGGCAATATGCAAGGAATATTCTCGAATGAAGATCAAAATCAGTAAGCGAGGTACTCGTTACGAGGTGGACCCCATAGAAATGCCGGGCAGCCCACCCATCGGGAAAGGGGAGAGTGTGGCGGAGGCCTTGGCCGAGTTTTTGATTTTCTATAGGAAGCGTCTCGGGATCGAAATCGAAGTCGATCCTTCGGTTGACGGTGAGGAGCGAAAACGCTTCGTCGAAGCAGCAGCAGTTGCAGAGCGTGTTTGGGATCTGTATTGAGGCATGGCAAGTATGTGTCATGCAAGGCCGAGCCCGGCGGGTAATGCGATGGCTCTCCGGTGGTTGGGTTGCTGAGCCCGATTCCGGATCTGCGATCATGATGAATGGCTCGCGGGTCAGCGGTGGATACGATGCAGGTGCAGTACGAGCCGGATTCGCGACCCGCGACGACCATGGGTGCTGGCGTGCTACGCCATCCGAATTGGCGCTTCGAGACCGGTTGAAACAGGTATAGGAGATCACTATGCGTAATGCAATCACGCCGCACGAGTTGGCAGACGAGGCGGGCGCGATCCGAGATCGCTGGCTCAGTCGGCCAGATGCGATGGCCATTGCCTTCGCAATTGCCATGTCGGAGTCGTGGCCGCGCAGATGGTTTGTATCGATCGCCGCCGCGATGTGTGGGGTGATGCGAGCGGCAGATCGGATGTTGTGTGTACTCGAAGACGATCGCGGCAAGCGCCTCGTTTCGCCGAATGCTCTACGATATCTGAAGGGGCGGGTGTCACGTGAAGTGATGGAGCGTGTTCAACGTCTTCACGAGCTCGAGGTCGAAATGCGCCACCGGGCGTTGGGCGGCAGTTTTCCGCCCCCCGCTGCTGGCGTAACCGTCGAGGTGTTGATCATTGAGTTGGGCGCAGGGTACCTCGCCGACAGGCGCAAGCGGATGCGAGCCCGTGGAGGGCGAGTCGAACGCTTCGACGCTGCAATCCGGCGCGGTCGCGAGTAGCAGCGCGGAATATGACGCTTGGCTATGGTGAATACGGTTCGGCCGAAGCGAAATCAGCGATCGGTTAAGTGACTGGAGCTCAAAGATGGCGATTCTTTGTTATTCATTGATCTTGGACACAAGCGGGAAACCTGCCATCGTGCTCGAGTCCGCTCTCGGTGATGGGCAGCATCTTGATCCGGACACGTTGCGACGCCTCGCAAACAGTCTTTGTCAGATCGCCAATGATGCCGAGCGCGTCAAGAATTTAGGCATCGGAATGCCCTACCGGTCGGCATTCGAGTACTAGAGGCCCGAGAAAATGAGTGTGCATGCAACAATCTTTGTTCTTTTCCGCGTGCCGCCTCCTGCCGCACGAGTGGTCGAACTGGATGGACTGATCGAGCACTGTGCTGGCGCGCGGCGGGCGGAAAGGACCGACGACTTCGAGCGACTGGTGGTGGTCGACGAGGCAGATGAGTACGTCGATGTCGCATCGAACGGGATGCTGATTTACTATGCCGGCGCTCGAGCTGCAGCGCGCAGCAATGGGGATTTCATCGAAGGTCGCCTGTTTAAGATTGACTACCTGACGCGCTATTGGGAGGTGTTCAGGGGTGGGATGGACTTCTTTGACGGACCTGCAATCCGGTATGCATTGACGCTAATGGTCCTGTTGGCACAGTCGGACATAGAGGGCGTGTGGTACGGCGCAGACGAATATCACCAAGGCGCTCACATCAAGCGCATGACGAATGAGATTGCCCACCGCATGATTGATGAGTACATCGCACGTAAGTGCACGCAACGAGGAGGCGTCGGTGGCGAAATATAGGCCATTTGACGGGGATGGTCGCAAGAAGGTGCGACCCATTGATCCGCCGGAGGGTACGTTGCCTATGGCGGTCACAAACGCCACTGGCAGTCGTCTCTACGAACACTTTCTCCTGACGGGAAGTAGTTCCCACAGTGGGCAAGGTGCGACGGTTTGGGTCATAAAAGCCGCATGCGAGGCGAACGGGACACCGTACAAGATCGAGCGCGTTGGAACGAGTAGTGCAGGTGGATTTTTCGTTCGCCGCCTGAAGGTCGCAGGTCAAGATGAATGCCGGATCTGCGGGCGCGCGCTCGACAATCCGGCAGATCCGCTGAGCACCGATTGCGGCGGTGATTGTCTGAAGTGCATGGCGGATTGCGGTGATCCGGACTGTGTTGAAGCAGTCGAACGCATCGAGGCCGCAGCTGGACATGTGAAGCGCTAGCGTAATGTTTGGGCGGGCGAGATTAAATGGATTCCCGTCGCTTGCAGCGTTGTTGCGTGCCGATACAGCTTCCGTCACAACCACCACAACCGTGCCGGTCACGAAGCGCCTTCAAATCGCAGCGCCAGACGGTGACTGGGGCGGGAGCACGGGTACCGACCTCGATGCCGTTCTCGCTGGCAAAGAATGTCGGCTCGCCGCGTTGGCCACGCCGAACTAGGTCTTCGATATAGTCGCGCCCGAACGCCTCCGCGAGCGATTCGACGAAAGCCGCGATCTCTGGCATCTGGTCCCGCTTTCGCTTCCCGCTTGGATCCAAGGCAAGCTCCCGATCGATACCACAAGGCTAGGTCGACGCGGTGCGACGGCCTAGCGCGGCTTCACCATTTCGTGTTTGAGCTCAGCGTATCAGGGGCGGCAGCCGGAGTCTCATTCGCAGTGGGACCGCTGGCTTTGTGCGCCTCCACCTTGCCTGCACCTCGATCACCGCGCTTGCGCGGTTGGAGCGGATGAATCAGGAGCCATACAAAGACGAGCGCCAGACAAGAGGACGCGTACGCGATAAAGCTCAGGTATTGTGAGCGAGCTGCAAGGAGCGGCATCGATGTTTGCATCTCGCCGAGGTCTGGCCCGGCTACCATGTCGCAAGGGATGGATTCGGTTGCGCTGAGCGTTCTCCCCCGATCATGGGTGTTCGGCTTTTTCCACAGCACGTCGTTCCCGTGCAGACGTTGCTCTGCGGCCGCAAGGTCAAAGCTTTGCCGCTTGTTGGGGTCGTACTTGCAGGCGATTGCGTAGGACCCGAGCACTGACGTTGTTTGAACAAGCGTCTGTATGGCCTGCATCTGGACGGCAAGACGCAATGTGGACGCAAGAATAAATGCGGCTGGGGTCACGCCGATGAAGAGCAGTGCGAACGCGGCCGAAATATTGAATTTGGGCATATCTCCGTTCGTTGTAAGTCGCCGGACGAAATGCCCAACGAGGTAGGTGAGGAGCGGGGCGAGGGCTCCGAACATCTGGTATTTCAACGAGACGTTGATGCCGGCAATGAAGTCGTTGCTGATGGGGCTCATGTCTTCTTCGCTTATCAGGGTAGTAGTCAGTTGGGGCGACTGGCTGTGAGCAAGCCGTAGAGATGCTCGAACATCGTGCGTGCAAAATTTGAGCGACTTTGCTCACCTTCGGTGACTTCCGGGGGGTAGGCGGCGGTTGCCTCGAGCGCGACGAGGTTCAGTAGTTCAGTGATGGAGATGCCTCCATTTTTGGCGAGCCGATCGGCAATTTCGGCTACTGCGCGTGTGAGCGCGCCGTGCAAATTGCCGGTAAGGTTCGTCATATTTCCTGCGAGCACGAGTTCGCACGCATCTGCCGACGCAGCGCTCATGAACGGAAGCGAACGTTCGAGGCGCTCGCGTGCGGTCGAAGTGGTGTACATGGATTGTCTCCACGCTGCATTCGCCGATCGCGACGAGCGGTGGGCAGATCAGAGGAGGGACGACTGTTCGCCGGGAGTGAATGCCGTTAATTCGCGTGATTGGACGGACGGCGCGTGAGCTCCACCAAGCACGACGACGTCGCGACATGCGGCGTCCAGCTTGGCGGTCTCTTCGGTTGAGGAGAGCGCCGAGAGTGCGATGACGACGTCGGGGGTCAGCTGGACGTAGTAAGGCATGATGGGCTCTCCTCTCGGGTGTTTTGGGGTGATCGCAGTGGCGTCGCGTCCTCGTGTCAGTTTGCGAGGCCGGTGCGGATCTCGCTCTTCGATGCCGCATAGCTGGACTTCATCACCACTCCCTTGTCATTGAAGAGGATCGTCAGCACTTTCTTGTCGACGTCGGCGCCGCCGGCAAAGATGCCGACGACCGGGACGAAGTTGATTGCCTTCGATGTCTGCTTCGCGTACGTGTACTGCCAGATTTCGAGGCCGGAGTCGGTGAACGAGACGCTTTCGGCCGCGCCGAGGTAAGCCTCGACGTCCGACTTGGTCGACTTGCCCTTGATGATGTGCTGGTCGATCTCGGTCGAGCTGGCGCTTCGAAGCGTTTGATTGCCGGCGCTCGCGCAACCAGCGAGTGCGATGACGGCCGCGAGGATCGCCGCAGTGGTGGTTCTCTTCATGGTGCTATTTCTCCGCAGGTTGATGTTGATTCTTCGGGAAGTAATCCGTGTTTGGTGCCGTCACGCGTCCTACATTGCGAGCTGTTGGTCGCACGTGTCGTCGACGTGAGATTCGGCGCTTCGTGATTGCGTGAGCTCCTCGATCACGGAGACGCGCGAGAGTACGGTCTGTTTGGTCCCCTTGTACTCCTCGTGCTTCTTGACGGTAGCCTTGACGTGATAGGTCTTGCCGGCTTCCATGTCGGTGTATCCAGATGCCAGCCAGCGAAGTTGATTGCCTTGGCAATCGTGCATCAGGCAGAGTGTGTTGGTGCCATAGGGGCCTTCGAGGAGGAGCTTCTTGTAGAGCGTGACGTCGAATTCCTCGCGCTTCTTCTCCGTTCCGACATAGTCGGATTGCCGGTCGAATTGCATCGCGCGCCTCGGTTCCAGCACCTCCGTCTGATACTTGCGGACGATGAACGCCGCAAAACCGGCATGGCGGTCAATGAGGGCGTCGTGCGCGGATACAGACCACATGTTCGCGTCGAACGCCTCGACGGCTTCGCGCTCAGGAACGTCGGCATAGCTTGCGCGGGCGTGGGCGAGTGCGTTCGCTGCGATTTCGATGTCGATCGCGTCGACGTCCGGTTCGACCTTGGCCTCCGGCCCGACGCGGTTCATCAACTTCTTCAGTTCGTCGAGCGCACTGTGGGAAGTCGAGAACGCGGGCTCGCAGCCGCTGCTGCGATTGGCGGCCGCCGTCGAAGACGACACCCATCCCTCCCGGCGGATCATGCGGGAGACGATGGCGAGGAACGGCAGCATTGGGCTGGCCGCCTCCAATTTGCAATCGCGAATGCCGTCGTAACCACCTTGGAGCTGTTCCTGCATCTCGGAGAACTGATCCCATACGCTTGTTGCGCCGAGTGCGAACTCGGGAGCGAATCCCGTGAAGGTCTCGATGCAAGAACTGCCGATATGGAGCAGGTCGCCGTGTTGGTCAGCGAGCAAGAACGTCTTCGCGCGATCGCGCTTCGTTTGGCAATGGTCGCATTGCGCGTCGCAGGTGAGATATCGGGTAGGAATGCGGAAGTCACCGAAGGTCTGGAAAGCTTGGTTCCGGTGGTCGATTGCCGCCATGACCCGATAGTCGCCCAGCTTCACGCGCTGACCACCAAGCGTCACCTGAACGGTGCGGATATGGGCGGCGAACCCTTCGGATCGGTTTTCGATGAACTGGGTCCCGAACCGGCCGAGCTCGAGCGTGAAGGCGGCAACACCATACTTTGCGGCGCGCCGGTTCAGCTTTGCGAGGTTTCCGCGGAGCAACGGCAGCCGCTCGGCGGCGACAACAGTCTTGAACGCGTACGCGTCGCTTGCATTGACGTCGTGCATCTTATCCATGGTCACCTCAACGTGAATCACGCGGCATGCTTCGAATCGCGGCAGGCCTGCGCGCGAGCGTGATGCCCCACTTCATTCCAGCTACACCGGTCGCACCGATAGCGATGGCGATGGCCAAATTTGCCGGCCATTGCTCGGGCATCGCGTCAGTGCTCCAGAGTCGAGCGATCGCGAGCAGGTGAAGGCAAAGAAACAACACGAAAAACGCCGAAATGATCGTCAGGATCCATCCCGTCACTGCTCGAAACATACCGCCCCCGGGAAACAATCGAGATAAAACACCGAAAATTTCCGCTGAGTATAGCCTTGTACGTGTTATGTGTACACGATAGAATGCAAAAACATTTCTTTTTTTGAGCGTTCGCGCGCTTGTGACGATGGCGACTCTCGAGGTTCCCAACATCCGGAAACGCGCCACGCTGCGGGACCGGGAAAGTGGTGAGGTGTTTCGTGTAGCCAGCATCGGCAAGCGCTACGTGCGATACCGCGCTATTCGCGGCTCAGGTCGTGGTGTGGTGCTGCGCGAGTCGCTGGATGAGGTATTCGAAGTGAGTGATCCGGTGCCGGCGGAGAGCGATACATGTCGCAGATAGCGCTGCTGGAGGACGCACCGTTGGTGACGGCGGCCACGGTCATCCGTGCTCTGCGTGAGGTGCGCATTGGGCTGGCCGGTCAGGACGAGTCTTATCTGACTGACCAAATCGCGAAGCAGCTTCGCGCGCAGAACCTTCCCGCACGGACGGAATATCGATTCGGGCCGCATTGCCGCGCCGACGTATGGATTGACGGTGTCGTCGTCGAAGTGAAGAAGCGGCGGCCTGCTCGCGCGGAGCTCGTGGCGCAGCTCGAGCGCTACGCGGCTCAGGCGACGTGCCGGGAGATCGTCGTCGTGCTGGAGAGAAGCGTGCGGCTTACGTCGACGATCAAGGGTAAGCCGGTGCATGTCGTTAGCTTGAACTCGCTCTGGGGAGTCGCGCTGTGAAGAACGATTTGCCGCCGTACCTGCTGCTTCCCGAGCACAAGACTGAACCGCTCGGCGTCCTTGAGAAGATCGAAGGTCCGCATGGGCCGTTGTGGCAAGTCACTGGTGACCCGCAGATGGTCACGATGGCGAAAAGGCTTTTCCCGGCATCTGAGGGGCGGGGTGCAGGGATCGCGAAGTTCCCGGTGAATCAGCGCCTGTTCGGTGATCTGGTGTGGTTCCTTCATCGATACCCACTGGACATCGTATCGAAGGACGAATTCCTCGCTGACTACGAGCGCTCGTGCTCTTTCGTGCTGAAGCGCCAAGAGATCCTGACACACCCGATCAGCCGGGCTCCCGACGTGCTCTTTACGGGCGAATTGCGCCCTTTTCAGCAGGAAGGGCTCGACTGGTGCCTGACGAATAAGCGGACGCTTCTCGCGGACGACATGGGGCTGGGAAAGACCGTGACGGCCAGTGCGGTGATTGCAACCGAGCCGGCTTGGCCGGTGTTGGTGACGCCTCCACCACATCTCGTCAAGCACTGGGAGGCGTTTCTCGCCCGCTTTCTCGACGTTCAAGGCAATTCGGCCGGGCCGTTGTTCAGTGACGGCAAGCTGATCGTGCACGTGATCCGTGGCACCAACCGCAAGAAGCAGCCGCTGCCTGCAGCGCACATCTACATTTGCCACTATTTGCTGCTGCGGCACTGGCGAGAAGAGCTCGCCGCTTCCGGGCTTAAGAAAGTGATCTTCGACGAGGCGCAGGAGCTACGACATTCCGGGACCGAGAAATATTCGGCCGCGAGTGAGTTGTCGTCTATGGCCGAGATCGTTCTCGCGTTGAGCGGCACGCCGATCTACGGACGCGGCGGCGAAATGTGGAACGTGATGAACGTGGTCGACTACCACTGTCTGGGCGATTGGGACACGTTCACGCGCGAATGGTGTGCGGGATACGGCAACGACGTCGTGAAAGATCCCGAGTTGCTCAATGCGACGCTCCGCCGCGACGGGCTGATGTTGCGTCGTCGCAAAGAGGATGTCGCCGCGCAACTGCCTGCAAAAGAGCGCATCGTCGAGTCGGTCGATTCCGATCAGGGCCTCTTCGCGAAGTTCGTTACCGAGGCAGTGCGGTTGGCGAAGAGCGCGAAAGCATCGAGCGATCGTTCTGAGCGTGGGCGCCTGCAGATGCAGGCAATCGAGCTGACGCGCAAAGCAACCGGTGTGGCGAAAGCACCGTCTGTCGCGGCGTTCGTGCGAGGCATGCTCGAGGCGGGCGAGCCTACGGTAGTTTTCGCGCACCACCATGATGTCGTCGACTACCTGCAGCAGGAGCTGGCCGACTTCCGCCCGGTGTTAATCACCGGACGACAAACGGAAGATCAGAAGTGGGATGCGAAAGAGTCTTTTATCAACGGTCAGTCACATCTTTGCATCGTCTCGCTTCGTGCGGCAACTGGAATTGACGGGCTTCAGTCGCGGGCGCGAGTGGCCGTGTTTGCCGAACTGGATTGGTCCCCGGCGATCCACAAACAGGCAGAGGACCGCCTCCATCGCGATGGACAGCTGAATCCGGTGCTTTGCTACTACCTCGTATCAGAAGTCGGGGCGGATCCGGACATGCTGGAAAACCTCGGTGCAAAGGCGCAGCAGTTTATCGGCTTGATGGGCGACACGCCGGAGACGGCCGCCGCGCGAGAGCTATCCGAATCCAACGCGCGCAAGCACATGCAAAACGTACTCGCCAAGCTGATCGGGGAGGCAACCGATGCCCTCGCTATCGAGCATGGTGAGGCGCTGGTCGCGGTCTGACGCGCAAACACAAATCAATGGAGCCGAACATGAGCAAGCCCGTGAATCCGTCGCCGCAGGCACGTGTGCCGATGTGGCAACAGGCCATCAATTTTCACAAGGCGGAGTACCCGGACGAATTCGGGTTGATTGTGAAGGACGAGCACTACTATCCGCGACTTGCGGAGCTGCTGCTGGACCGGAGGAAGAAGAAGGTTCATAGCTACCTCGACATCGAGCCAATCTCGTCGTCGCTGATGGTGTCGAACAGTCGGCCGACCGTCGTAAAAACCAAGGCCGGAAATCGCTTGATGTTCGGCGACGCGTCAGGGGCTTTTCGTGTTCGCCTGTCAAAGGAACACGTGATCCATATCCTTCGGTCCCGACTGAATTCGAAGGTCGCGATCGAGTATGCGATCGGCACGAGGGCTGCAATGCTCGAGTTGCACAACCTCGTCAATGCAGGGATGAAAAAGTTCCGGCGTGTGTTGCCAAAAACGGGGGTATGGGACATCGGGATTTTCGATAAGCAGGTGTACTACACGAAGGTTGACGCCACCATACTCAAAGAGGCAGAACGTTTTACCGTACATCCGAAGTTCGCCGAGATCGAAGCCGACTTCTTGCAGTTCTTCGAGGAGATCGAGCTGTACACGCGTTACGGGCAGTCTGGTATGCGCAAGGTCCTGATGGCGGGCCCTCCGGGGACTGGAAAAACGACGATCGCGCAAGCACTGGCCGCCAAGCATTCGAAAAGCATCGCTTGCGTGCAGGTGGACGGAAAGCATCTCGTTTCCGCATGCGTCGAGGCAGCGAAGTACAAGCGGCCGACGATCATCATTGCGGAGGAGGTCGACGATTTCTATCACGCGGGTGCGGAAGTGCTCAGCTTTCTAGACGGAATGCGCACGCCCAAGAATCCGGCCGGGACCTACGTGATCTTCTCGACGAACTATCCGAAGCGGATCGATCCTCGAATCCTCAAGCGCCCCGGTCGCATCGACAAGATCGTCCCCGTCGCTGCATTTCGGTCGAAGGCCGCCGCGCAGTGCGCACGCATGTACCTGCCGGAGGGCGTATCGATTGACGACAAGACCCTTGGACATCTGCTCGATCGCACCACGCCGGCGGAGATCAAGGAAATCATGATCATCGCGCTCGGGATCGCGCGGGCGCGTAAATCCGAGTTCGATGCCGAGGCCATTCGTTTTGCTCGTGAGCACCTGACAGGTGTGTTGAAGGAGACGCTTGCGATCTGCGCCGACGACATGGACACCCGCGACAGCGATCATCGTCGCCTCGGGAGCGAGCCCGACTACATGTCGTATCTCAACGATCCCCCGGAGACAGCCGAAACCGACGGTTCGTCTGATGAGGCACCGGCAGTGACGGCCTGAATGGTTTAGTAGGTAAGCGGAGATTGCGATGAGCTTAAAAAACAGACCGATCGTGCAGGTGGTTCACATTGAGCTGCCGCCGCGTGCGGTGATCAGATCCTCGTTTATCGAGCCAATTCCTCCGCGTGTCGGTGACGTTGGCGCGATCGTCGACGTCGTAGACGACGGGCGCGGAGGAGTCGGATACGTAGTGGAATCCGTTGTAGAAGAGGGTGCACATCGCGGTAGCACGCGGTGGGTAGCGATTTTCTCGGTTCAGGAACTCCGCGCGTCAGCAGATCTCCGCCATGTGATCAGCAGGGCGTCGGAGGCGTGATGCTATCGAACGCGCTCGGTACATGGCTGGTGGCCGGAATTGCTTGTGGCTGGGCCCTCAATCGCGCTGCACTGTCTGCGCCGCATCTGCTCGCACGCGCGTGGCGGCTTCCCGTTGACGCGATCCTCTGTGATGGCGGCCGGGAATCCGGTGTTCTGCTGCGGATCCGGTCACTCGGCCTTCAGTTGATCACCGGGGCGCTCGCGGTGATGATCGCTTGGCGGATCGGGATGTCGATCCGGGCACTTGCGGCCGCGATCTTTTGCGTCTGGCTACTGCTCCTCGCGCTGATCGACCTCGATACGCGGCTGCTTCCCGACGTGCTGACGTTGCCGTTTATGGGATGCGGGCTCGCGTGCGCCGTTGGCGGTCTGTTCGTGTCGGCCTCGGCAGCGCTGGTCGGCGCCATGATCGGCTGGGCAGCGCTGATGGTCGTCCATTGGGCCGCGCGGTTGCTCTTCGGACGTCAGGATGCAATGGGACAAGGTGACGCCAAGCTGCTCGCTGCTGTGGGCGCTTGGCTGGGATGGAGCGCAGTCATCGACACGTTGCTCGTGGCCTGTCTCACCTGTCTGGTCTTTGTGCCTGCAGCTCGATGGATGAAAGTCATGAGGGCTGGGGAGGTATTTTCGTTTGGCCCCTTCTTGGCAGTCGGCGGGATCGCGGCGATTCTTGCGTGGCCGTATGGAATTGTCGACTTCGGGTGGGGCTATTGAGCATAGCCGGGGGCGTTGATGGAACTGAGTGAATATCTGCAGCTTCGAGCCGAGATCACCCAGCGTGGGTACGGCGATGACATAGCGTGGTCGGAGAGTGTTGGCGCTCCCGGGAGTGCTGAGCTGTTCGCTCAGGAGCATGCGTTTGTTGTGTGCAATTCAGGCATGCGTGCGCAGATCGCTTCAACGATTTACCGGAAGGTCATGGGGGCGCTACTCGACGGACAGCATCCCTCGACGGTTTTCGGACACAAAGGGAAAAGCGAGGCGATGTGGGCGGTTTGGCAGAATCGGGCCGATTGGTTCTCGCGTTACTGGGCAGCCGACGACAAGGTAGCCTTCCTTGGGAGCCTGCCGTGGATCGGCGATATCACGAAGTGGCATCTTGCAAAGAACTTCGGCGTCGACGCGGTCAAGCCTGACCGCCACCTCGTGCGAGTTGCCGCTCGCTATGAGACGGATCCAACGACACTTTGTGCTCGTCTCGCGCGTGCTTCTGGTGACCGGATCGGGACGGTCGACACCGTAATCTGGCGAGCATGCAATCTCGGCATTATCACCCTGAACAATAGCAACTAACGGTCAACCGAGATCCGTTCCGGCAAACAACGACGCTCGCGATGATGTCAAGTTCTCACGCAATCTTAGCCAGTAGGGCAGGTGCTCTTGCAGGTGAAGCTTCAGCGAACACTTTGATTGTAAAAAAAATATCTCAACGTTTCGAATCTGAGCGATTGCTTCAAATTTAACGCAAATTGCGCATTTATACCTTCATCGTGCTTCGACGCGTCCATATAATCGATTCACAGTTTTAGCCGATGGAGGCATCGATGCAGGAAGGAATCGACTTGGAGAATCTCCCCGTCGTGCGGGAGATCGACGCGGAACGCGACCGATTGGGACGGGCCGGGGATGTCATCATCAGCGATCTGAAGGCTCGCGGTGAGTTGCCGAAGGAGCAACACGACGCGATGACTGAAGTGCTCGGTGCCGTGGTCGAGTACTCCGATTCGCTCAACTTCGCTCGAGCCGGCATTTTGGCGTCGACCGTGCATCCTGACGATCCGCAACTGGATCGGTTGATTGCTCGCTCGAACGCGGTATCGACGAGCATTCTGGCGGCAGCGTAGGGAGAGCCTGATGAACCTCGACTACGTTGCACTCAGAAATCAGATTCACGAGCGTTTCAAGGCCTTGTCGCCGAAGTCGGCCGAGCTGACGCAGGACGACCTGCACAAGTATTTTCGCGATCGCTTGGCGCAGCGCAGCGCGGCCAGCGAAGCGGACGCAGCACGTAGCGCTCGCGCGGACCGTATCGGGCTTGCGATCGTATCCGTGGCCTCGATCGGTGCGGTCGGCAGCGTGATTGCTGCGGGCCCGATCGCAGCTCCGGCGGTTGGAGCGGTGACGATCGGCGCTGCCGGCTATGCTGCTGCTCGCGCTATCGTGAATACAGTGCGGGGTCTGCAGGATCGCGACGAGCGATTCCGGACTGGCGCATTGCTCAAGGCGTCGATCGACGAGCAGCGCCGGGAATATGCACGCGACCAGAGCGGCGGATTCTTCAAGCGCCTGTACATCGACATCGCCGATCGGTTCAAGCGGCACGACGCCACGGTCGAGCAGCTGATTGGCCGCATCGACAATCTGCAGGTGCCGCGTGGCGAGACGTACGCGTCCGCAGTCAAGAAGGAACTGGATCGAGCGATGACGCCCGAGCTCGTCGACTATGTGAATCGGACCGGGCTCGATCGTCATTCGCATTCAGCGCATTTGCTGGCACGTGTATCGACGATTGCCGATCTGGCGGGACCCAGCGGAGAGTTGCGTCTTGGGGATACCGCGCGCGCGGCACGCGGCCGGACGGCACTCGCCGCGATGGGGATCGGTGGATCGGAGCGGGGCGTGCTGTCGTCTACGGAAGGGCGGTCAGCGCAGCAACTGCTGGGGATGCCTCGAGCAGCGGCTCTGAATGCGCACGCCACCGACGTGACTTACTACGGCTACATCCGAGGATCGGAAGGCGATCGCGAATTTCTGGAGTCGTTCGGGATCGAGCTGGGCCCGTTCAACGGAGACACGTTCAATGTGAAGGCGGATCCGGAAGCGTATCAAAAGATCCTTTCGCTGGGTGGTGCAGTCGGCGCTGTCGAGATGTATCCGCTCAGCGAGGCGACAAAAGCACCGGGTGCAGTCACCGCGCAGGTGGACCTCGACAAGCTGTCTGTATCCGAGCTGAGCGCTTATGGTGCCTTTGTGGCCTATGCGACGGTGTCCGATGAACTGCCGAGCGATCCTGTCGGCCGCAGTCGTCGCGCCAGCTTGGTGGCATCCGGTCTCGCCGTGGCGAACGAATGGGCTCGCCGTAACGAGCTCGAACTCGCAGCGCCGATCGGCGACCATGCGGCAGCTCACAGATTCGAAATGTAGCAACGACCGCCGCAGCGCGACAGCGAGGGCAGCGACCGCGACGCGGCGCTGCCTTTTTTAACGATGGACGAAAGTGATCAAACGGTTTTGTGCAGCGCTCGACCTGCACGCATAAACCAGTGACGAACCGCCGGCCGCCTATTCGACTGACCCGTAACGGCGCCATTGCCGATTCAATATTCTAGATCAGGCGTCCCGTGGATTAAAAAACATATCTTTTTTTGCTTGCTGTGTGAGAGTGCACTCCGTAGAATGCGCTCAATCCGCACGAAATCAGGCGGTCAACTCGCTGCAAGCGAATGGGGGTATCGTGGATCTTCGAAAAGTCGTGGCCGCGCTCGCGGTCGGTCTCATCACAACCGGTGCCCACGCGGGCGACCTCTATCTGCAAGGCGGCACGCAAGGTGTGGGCGTCGGGTACGCACAGCCGCTTTCGTCGTGGGCCGGACTCCACGCAGACATTAACGGGTTCGGCCTCTCGCACAAGTTCTCGGCCGGCGATCTCGACTACGACGCGCGTCTTCATCTGTTCAACGCCGGCACGTACCTCGATCTGTTCCCCTTCAGCTCGAGCTCGTTCCGCATCACGGCCGGTGTGCTGTTTAACGACGACTACATCGACGGCAATGCGGTTTCACAAAATGGTTCGTACAAGATCAATGGTTCGTCGTACTACGCGCCGAATGCATCGGTCAGCGCGCGGGTGAAGTACCCTACGGCAATGCCGTACATCGGCCTCGGCTTCGGCCACAAACCCGTGACGAAGCGCGGACTCGGCTTTATCGCCGACGTCGGCGTCGCGTACGGCCGCCCGCGTGTCGACTACAACGTCTCTCCGGACCTCGTCGCTGCAGCGGGGGCCGCCAACGTCGCGGCCGAAGAGCAAAAGCTCCGTGACAAGGTCGACCGCTACCGCTTCTATCCGATCGTTCAGGTGGGTGTCAGCTACCGCTTCTAACAGCGGCACATTCAATACTCGGGTCGCTCGTAGGCGGCCCGCTTCTATTTCAGAGGTGAAGATGAAGTATCAAACTCTGGCACGCGCTGCGGCGTTCGCGCTGACGCTCGGGTTGTCGGCCATCGGTTCCGCGCAGGCTCAATCGGTCAAGGATTCCGGCATTACGGCGCCCCACGAAAAGACGTCCGGAAATATTGGCGCCGTGAGCTCGTCAACCGCGTCTTCGCCCAAGAACGCGCTGTACGTCGTTACCATGCGTCGAGGGAAGTCGGTGACGCAAACATCCATGGCGTCGATTATCGGTGCAGCGGCCACGGCGGGTTTCAGAACCTCGGCGCCGGACGCGACGTGTACGTTCAAGAGCGCACTCGGAACGAGTACGCTGCAGATTGCCCAAGGGGATGACGTTTCATTGACGGTCGTGCCGGCGGAGGAGAAGGACGGTGCCGTCGCCACGATCGTTCGTGCGACTACGTCGCACGCACCGCAAACGCCGAGCAAGGTCGTCGGCGGATGCCCGCTGTTTGCCGGCGAGACGAAGTCGGAAGGCTGGCTCGATGCCACGACCCTGCGAGTCGGGCAGGAAATGAGCGCGCGCTTCGGCGATACGCAGATCAGCGTTCGATTGACGTCGCTGGCTGACTGACCAATTGAGTGAGGCCATGGACGCGATGTCACGAATCGCAGCGCGAGCCGCATTACTTCTTGCCACCGCCACTCTTGCGGGAGGGGCGCCGGCGGTATACGCGCATGCTGCTCGGGTTCATGGCCATACCGACCGCTCCCTTTCGCGTCATGACACGTTCCGCTCACCGATCCCCGATGGGACGTTGGACGGAGCGGTTGATTTTGCGGACGTGCATTTCGTGCCCACAAAGGGACGATCCGGCTATCTCGTTCCCATTCCAATGCAAGGGGATTTCGATTCGGTCCGGATCAACGTTCGCGCGTCACATGCCGGAACGAGCCTTGGGACCGTGAGGGGCGGAATAGTCTACTGGCGCCGAGGACGCCCAGTCGTCGCATTTGGAGGAATGGAGGGCAGTGGAGGCCAGACCATCCCGGTTCGGGGCTACTTCGAGGTCGCTGCGCTGGTGCCGAACCGGGCGCCTCAACGAAGCTTCAAGCCCGGAGAGAACCTTCTTCTCGTCCGAAGTGCCGAGATTCGGTTGCCGCTGGTCATCGATCACACCGAGATCCCACCGTCCGATGCCGAGGACGACGACTGACAAGCTCGCCTATGCGGCCTTGCCGATCGCGCAACGTGGCGCTGCGTGCTGGCGGCGAAGCAGTTCCTTGTTCGCTTTCATGACCAGATGAAGCGGTGCCGTCCGCAGCTGGTTCTCATGCAGCTCGAGAAGTGCACACAAAACGCCATACCCCTCGCCACGCAGCACCCATGATCCCGTACATGTGCCGCTTTCCTGAGCCTCCATCAGCGCGCCTTCGATCGCCGCCACGCCTTCGGGCGACAGGTCCCCGATCCCGAGGTCAGTGAGAGCGCACGACACAACGAGCACCTCTGCGAACGTAACCACGTGCGAGGCATCGGTCGAGCCGCCGCGAAGGCAGTCGAGGTCGAAATGATATCGAATGAAGAGAGGATCGAGGATCTCGGAAGGCATGACGCTCAAGCGCGTAGCCGCATCAAACAGGGGATCTTTCCCGGAGGTCGAGCGCATCGGATCACGTTTCCGAAATGGTTGTGCGCGCTATTACGGCAAATTGCCGCTCTTACTTTAGTGCTCGCATCAGAATAGTGCGATGTGCAGCCGATCCCATTGACATAGTGCACATGTGCACCTACGATTATTCAACATGTTTGACCTTCAAATCACAACCCGAGGGATTGATGAAAAGAGTCTTTTTGCTCTCACTTCTTTGTGTCGCCGCGTCTGCGACAGCTCAATCGACTGACTTGCCGTCGATCGCCGCTGCTCGCCCAAATCCGGACCTCGTTGCCTCTGCATGTACACAGGCGGTAATGCGCGAGCAAACTCCGTTGAAGCGAATCGACATTCGCAAACTCTCGATCGCAAGGGGAACGACCGATTCGACCGCTACGTGCCAGATTAGCGCTGCGGTTCGCGAAGGATCCGGTGTTGCCAGCCAGTCAGGGACCGTCACGCAGGTCGACGCAGAGTACAGGGTGCGCGTCGATTTGCGAACTGGCGATACGATGCTGGCCCGGGTCGATACGCAGCAGGCGGAGAAGACGGCACGCGACGCGCTGGCCTCGATGTTCATCGACCTTCGGCCGATCGCACTCTCGCCTGACACGGCAAGCTACAGCGCCATCATCGCTGGCCGAAAGTGCAAGATCGACGTTGCCAAAGAGAACGCGACCGAGCCGCAACAGTGGCTTACGAAAAAAATCGAATGTGCGGGCGGCGCTGCAGGCAGAAAGTAAAGTTTCTCGAAGTCCGTCCGTTAACTATGAGCGGAACAGTTGGTAGAAAAATCAAAATGACCAAAATCACACGAGGGCGCCCGACATTTCGGGCCGGGGTTAAGCAATTCGTCACGTCTCCAACCAACTGGTTGAAAGTCGCAGCGACGTCGCTACTGCTGAAACTCGTCTGGGATATTGAAGCCGAAGCGATCGTCGCAATGACGCCGAGTTGGTTTCTACCCATCGGTTTGGCAATCACGGCCGCCGGCATCATCGTCTCCGCGCTCGTGATCGAGCCGAAGGTCGGGGAAGTACTTTCTCTTGCTATGTTGGTCTTTTTGCCGGGCGTCCTGCACGTGACGATGAAAGCGTCGGGCTCCTCCGCGCCTGTCGCCGCGCAATTGGTTGTGGCCGTTGTTCTGTTGGTCGGATCGTGGGGCGTTGGGATCGCTACGTGGATCGATTGCGCAATGCATCGAGTGGACCGCTCTGTGCCGAATGGGGAGATCTAGGCATGGACAAGCAGATTGATCGTCGACGTCCCGATCCCGCGCGCACGCTCCTCGAGCGGCATTCGCTCGGCTCGGCAGGGTTCTGCGTCTTGATTCTGTTGGCGCTTACTGGATTGTCTAAGCTCGACCTGCAGCTGACGGTTGCCCTTTGGTGCGTGTGTCTCGCGCTCCCGATCTTCCTCAGCGTGTACTTGGCAAAGGAGGAGATTCTCTATCTGCGAAATCGCACGGAACCGAAACTCGAGGCAGCGCTACATGCAGCGATTCTTGTCGCGCATACCGGCCTGCTGCTTCTCGGAACGGCAATCGCATGCTTGGCTTCTCATCACAGTCCGCCGCTCGGCGTAGTCGTCTGGTTCGCGCTCGCCACCATATATTGGCTCAACTCGGCGCTCGAGAAGGCAGTTGAAAGTGTTAAGTGCCATCAATCCGTGAGCGGGAACACAGCAGAAAGTGCTCAGCATCATTCGAAGCAGTTAATCGTGTCGAAGAGTGAGTGCGACGGCGACCATTCCAACGAACAGAGGCCGGAGGGTGTGTGAGTCAAGCATTCTTTAACGCGACGTGGAAGGACCAACCCGTACAGGTGATGGCAGGATGGGACGGCGTCGAATCCGAGCTATACGTCAAGGTGTTCTATCTGGACGAGCTCGGTGAGGTAGATGAGTCTGCCGGCCTTTTGCTCGATACGTGGAAGAAGGTGGATCCGCGTCCAACTGAAATCACCGATGGTGCGGCCGCTCTTGTAATGGGGATTCAAGACAAGCTCGCTCGACTCGACATCGCCATACCGCAATTGATGCTCGGCGAGATCCTTGCTCACATGGTCGCCGACGACAACCATACGCGCTCGATATACGACGACGCAGGCAACCGCCGGGTTCTCAACGGCGCTTCTTGAGTTAGGAGAGACATGCACGTGAGCGATCTTGACCATCAACAGCTTGTCGCAGCTCGAAATGCTATGGCCTCGGCCCTGAGCGACCTTGCCGACAAAGCCGAGGCGGGTGCAAGCGAGGAAGCGACTGCGGCTGTAGTAGAAGCCCGCCGCGTGCTTGCGGAGTACGGCGAGCGTAAAGGTTTTGTCTTGCCGGACGCACCGGTTCGAAGCGTCTTAGAAATACCGTGGGATTCCGTAAAGAACTTTCTGATGGTGTTCTGGCCAATTTGCGCCGTGGCGGTCGTTACGGTGGTTGCTGCATACGGCCTCGTTTATTGGAGTAATGCCGATCCGATGTGCGACAACCGGCTCTATCGTATGCTTCACCGGTCAGAATGTGCGTGGGCGGGTGAGCGTGCCAGTAGCTCACGGTAAACCCGAGGACAACAAGTAAGGCCCTTTCCTGAAAGCCGGCGTGGTGTACTCCGCGCGCTTGGCGATAGTCTCGCCGTCGCACGCCAGCAGAATGACCTTGAGGAAAATTAAATGAAGGTTAGCCCGATCAAGCTCCACAAGCAGGCCGGCAAAACCGCGCTCCCGCCGATCCCAAAGAAGCTGGTAGACGATTGGCAGAACGTCGTGGACACCAAGCTCAACGTGCCGGGCGGAACGATGCTCACTCGGCTCGAGGCGGTCTATGGGTATCTCGATCGCTACGCGGAGTTCGTTTCGTCGTTCAGTGTCTGCAGCAAAGGCTGCAGTCATTGCTGCAGCATTGATGTGAGCGTGAGCAGGCTCGAAGCTGAATACATAATGTGGAAGGGCGGCCCCACGCTTGATCAGCACGGGAAGACGCAGACGACAGGGCACAAGGATACGTGCACGTTCTTAGCGGAGGACGGGGACCTATCCGTGATTTCGTGGGCGAGGCATATCATGAGGTGTAAAGGCCATGGATATGCCGATGAAGAAGAAAAGACAAACTGTAGCGCGTCAGGCAGCGGCCCGCGGGCCGCTGCCTGAACTGCCCAAGGAACTGCTGGACCAGTTGGTCAAGGGGCCGATGACGCCAGCCGAGGTGCAGGACCTGATGCTGGCGTTCAACAAGGCGGTCATCGAGCGCGCGATGGGAGCCGAGATGAATCTGCATCTGGGCTACCCTCTGGGCCAGCCCAAGCCGCCCGGGCAGGTCAACGAGCGCAACGGCGCCAGCGGCAAGACGGTCATTACCGATCGTGGCCCAGTCCGGGTCGACGTGCCTCGTGACCGTGACGGCAGCTTCGAGCCGATCCTGATTCCCAAGCACGAGCGCCACTTCACCGGCTTCGACGAACGCATCATCGCGATGTACGCCCGCGGCATGAGCGTGCGCGAGATTCAGGGATTTCTGGCCGAGCACTATGGCACCGAGGTCTCGCCCGACTTCATCAGCTCGGTCACCGACGAGGTGATGGCCGAAGCGCTGAGCTGGCAGAGCCGCCCCCTCGAGACGATGTACCCGGTGGTGTTCTTCGATGCGCTGCGGGTCAAGATTCGCGACGATGGCGTGGTCAGCAACAAGGCCGTGTATCTGGCTTTGGGCATTCAGGCCGACGGCCAGCGCGACGTGCTGGGCCTTTGGATCGAGCAGACCGAGGGCGCCAAGTTCTGGCTCAAGGTGTTCAACGAACTGAAGACGCGCGGCTGCCAGGACATCCTGATCGCCGTGGTGGACGGCTTGAAGGGGCTGACCGAGGCTATCAGCGCAGCCTATCCACGGACCACCGTTCAGACCTGCATTGTGCATCTGATCCGCAACAGCCTCGAATACGCCAGCTACAAGGACCGTAAGGTACTCGCCGCCGCGCTGCGCCCAATCTACGCGGCTGCCAGCGAAGAAGCGGCTAGACAGGCGCTGCAAGACTTCGCCGACGGACCTTGGGGCGTGAAGTACCCGACAATCGTGCAGTCGTGGCAGCGGGCATGGGAGCACGTCGTACCGTTCTACGTGTTTCCGCCGGAGATTAGACGGGTCGTGTACACCACGAACGCCATAGAAAGTCTGAACATGCAGCTGCGCAAGATCATCAAGACGCGCGGCCACTTCCCGAATGACGAGGCGGCGATCAAGCTGCTTTGGCTGGCGCTGCGCAACGTGCTGGCGAAGACCGTGCGGTCCGCCTTCGACTGGAAATCAGCGATGAACCAGTTTGCTATCCTGTTCGGAGACCGATTTATGCAGGCGCGCGGATAACGTGCTGTTCAACCGCCTCGCCCACAAAAATGCGGACAGGTTCGAGGACGGCAGCTGCTCGATCTACGCTACGCGCCCATTCAACTGCCGCACGTTCTTCACGCTCGACGATCCAAAGTATTGCGAAACACCGGAGGTCGACCATGAAGTGTATGGCGCCGCGAGTATTGGTTATGGCGTCAGCGTCTACGCCGGAATTGCGATGTGGATCGGCGATTGGCAGAAGGCGCACAACATGCCATACCGCGATATTCGCGACTGGTTTCCGAAACCCGTACCGGAAGTCACGTCAACGACACCGAAGCGCACGTTGATCGATCGTCTGTTCGGACGCAGTCGTTCGGAAGACTAACGCAGCGCCCGTATTCCAGACCCAAGTCCTCAAACCTCATTCCAGTTGCTGGGTGCAGTTCCCCGCTGTGCCCACGGCCGCGACGCATGCCCCTTAACATGCGTCGCATTGAGCCGCCCGCATTCGCCGAGCGGCTCCTTTTTCCGCGACCACGCACTTTCCTCGCTCCCTAGACCGCGCAAAAGAAACTCGAATATTGACGTTGACATGGTGCACATGTGCACCTATCATCGAGCCATGCTTTAGTGCTTTTAGATAGCCGCTGCGGGAGAATGGACGTGAATAGCGAAACACGAAGAGGGGCGACGATGAATGCCGAAGAACGCAAGGAGCTCAAGGAAGCCTGCGCAGTGATGTACGGCAACAAGAAGAATTCAACGCTGACGCACAGCGAGGCGCGAACGATAATCGACGCGGCGGATCATCAAGGGCTGAAGTTCGACACAAAGGGCAACATCGTCGAGCAGCGAACGGCTCTCACTGCAGGAGAAAAGCGGGTGCAAATCACGCTTTGCGACTTCCCGGCGGTGATGCAGAAGTACGCTAAACGGAATGAACGCTTTTCTGGTCGTGGAACGCCGGATTGTCCGTATATCGGAGGCTGGACAGTGGAGCGTGAGGCCGCATCGTACGACGACGAGGCGAAGAATTGGCTTAAGTCGCAGGGCTTTGCTTTCAAGGGCCGACGCTGGTACCGGGCTGACAAGGCCTGATAGAAATTTCCGGCGGCCAACCGCTCCCGCTACAGGAGAAAGACGTGTCTACCCAAGTCAGATTCGGAACGATCTTGCGTGACCACGACTTCATGTTGAACGGACGCAGGTGGCGGCGCATTCGAGGGACGTTTGCGCTGCCCGTCGACCAGATCGGGACCGGTCATGTCGGCTGGCCGTTCAGTGTGAATGACCTTGTAACGTCGTGCCCTGACAACGCCTGACCAACCGCTCCCGCCTTAGGAGAAAGACGATGGGCCGCAAACCTGACATGCCGCGCATCACTGAGCCGAGCACTGGAGACGTCCATTACGAGGGCGCTCCGTTCATCGGCAGCATCACCCTGTGCGGCCTGAACGACTTCATTGGAGTTCAGGCAGGTGAACACACGCAAGAACCGGTCACTTGCGTCGCTTGCAAGGCAGTCTTCGACTGGTGCAACACGCACCACGCCTGATCAGCCGCTCCCGCGATCCGCACCGCGCCGAGCTTATTGAAGTCTGCGAATGGTAACTGCTTTCGCTACCGGAGAATGATGATGGACCGATGGATGCAGCAGACGACGAAAATGCAGCGAGAGAATGCACTGAAGTACTGGGGAGAGAGCATTGCGATGCTGGTGTTTTGCATCGTCGCTGCGTTGCTCATCTACTACTTGTGGGTACAACATCCAAACGAACAACGTGAACGCCTGTGGCAGAAGAACGGTCTGAACGCCTGCTCGCAAGCGACTCATCACACCGCCGACCGAATCTCAGGCGCCATGGGCGTAAAAAATGATGTTTCCTTGGTAGCAATCCACATGACCGACCACGACGGGTCGTACGCATGCATGGCGGATGTGCGATTTACTATCAACGGTCATGAAGTGAGTGAAATGTGGTCAATGAAGGGAGGGCGCAAAACGCCTTGCGTTCTCACATCGGCGCCATATCGAGGGAATGATTGGGCCACCGGCTCGCCTGCCAATAGTTTACGTTGAATGCGTGCTATGCTTGGTGCACTTGTACACCATTGATGGAAGTCATGAGCGACGTTTCAGATAACGGCGCCGCGTTGCGCGCGCTGATCGAGGAGGCCGGTATGACGCAGGCGGAAGCGCTTGACGTCGTCAATGCAGGACAGGCGTTCCCGATCGCTTTGTCGACGTGGAAGGCCTATCTCGCAGCGCCGGAGAGCGCAAGGCGACGTGTCTGCCCGGACAACGTTCTGGACCACGCGAAGAAGACGATCGCTGCAGCGGTGAAGAAACGCTAATCGAGTTGCCGAGTCCTGATCGAAGCCGACAACTTTCTCCGGTGAGGTGCTTATGCCGCTGCAACTTCAACTTCGAACGGGCTTTCGCGCGCTGTCGGTGCTGATCACGTCCGCCATCATGCTGGCGGTCGCGGCGGGCGTATGCATCGGTCTGGATCTAAACATCAGCGCAAGCCTGCGGGCGCGCTTCGTCGCAACGCTGATCTTCATCACGTTGCTCAATCTGTACGATGTGCGGCCACTGGCGAATTGGCGCGTATTTGGGCTCGTCTCGATCGGCCTCGTCGCGTCATGTGTCGTCGCCGAGCTCATCGTCGACCTGTCGGCGGCTAGCTGATTAATTTGGAGAACACTATGCAAGCAGGTGCACTGGCGACCCCGACAAGTCAGGTTCCGGTCGAAATCGTACGAGCTGACGGAACCGTGATTCGGATCGGGCGAGCCGAGCATTTCGAGGTCTCTCATCGCATTTGGATCCGCGATCTCGATCTTGATCTTTCCGGTGCCGAATCCGTACGCATTGCCGACACGACGTGGCTGATCAAGAGCATCGAGCGCCGTACGCAGGTGCTGGAAGTCCTGCTCGAATCCCGTTGAATTCATGCACGACGACGCCATCGCTCCGCTCGATGGCGCATTCGCCGTCATGCACAGCCGACGGGCATCTCTTTGCTGTGCGTGACATGCTGCCGGCGTTGGGCATCGCAGTCGATCGGTGGCGAGATCTCGTCGGGTTCGCTCTATGATCGGCCGCGCGTTCACACCATCCTCCAATTGCTTGCACGCAAGTGGAGCCTGTTTGAGCGAGGCGCGGTGCCTTGGTGGATGTGGTGGTGCCACTCAGGTCAGCAGCAGATGCGCGGTCGACGATCCACTTTGCCCGTCACTCTACGACGGCTGTGAATGTCTCTGTGACAGCCATCTCGACGGTACGACCTTGGATCAGTACCGCAAGCGGGCGCTCAATGCTGAGAGAATGCTCCTGCGTCTTGTCCAATCAGTTCGCTGCGGGAACGTTACGGAATTGCTCTTGCAATCGGCGGCTCGGGTCGCCATGCAGCACGACGAGGAATAGTGCGCGGCCGCGCCCGCTGACCAGAGCGGACGCGCGCCTCAATCAAGGCTGCGGCGTGGGATCTTGCGGCGGCGCAGACGGCCGCGAAACCGTCCCAGCGTCGCGAGCAAGCGCGACGGCGTCACGCAGGTTCAGCTTCAGCATCTCCATGCCGCCCACGTAGCCGCCGATCGCCTCGTTCGCGCGGGCCTCGATCTCGTCCGCATTGGTCAGACCGAGGCGGACGAGCTCGCGGATGTCTTCGCGATCGTTGTCCGCCAGACGAGCGATCTTGCTGACGGCAAGGTCGACTGGCGAAAGCACATTGACCCTAATTTGTCCGAGGCCAAGATGCAGACGCCGCGAATCGTCTTGGTAGTCCTCGTGCATCAGCGCGAACGTCGGGTTGTAGTTGGTATCGAGATAGACGACCTGTTCGGAGCCGTCTTCAAGCCGAACCACGACCGCGAGATCGCTAGGCAGGATCACGCGGCCGGCAAACTCGGCGTCGATGTCGCTGGTGACGCGACTGCCGGTGTACAGATGGACCGCCATTCCGCCAGCCAGATAGACCTGCAGCGGTTGCTTCAGGTCCAGCGTCTGCTCGAGCTGCTCGAGCAATTCGCGAAGACCCTTCGCAAGGGCGGTTTCCAGTTTGAAAGTCGGATCGTGATTCATCGTGCGTGATTCAGTCGGAGACGGTTTTCGAGCATATCGTGCAGTCGCGGCAGGCTGACGATCCAGCCTTTCCGCACCACCTCACCCGGTTCGAGCAAATCGCCGGCATGGCGATCGAAATAGCGCTGACTGCTCGCGAGCAGTCGGCTATAGGCCACCGGGAATTCGCTACGAACGACCATCCCAGCAAGTCGAAAGACGTTGGCTTCTCGCGCGTCTCCGGCCACGGCCGACGGATCGCGCGCGACTTCCACGCAGCGCACCAGCAGGCTGTTTTCCAGTTCACGGGCGTTCATCGCCATTTCCTCCGCACATGCTCGCCAGATCCGCCCCGGCGCGTATGCCTAATATAGCACTGCACCATGTGAAATACATCTTACAAGTCGGGCGCCACGGATGCGGATTCGACGCGCGGGACCTTCGTCAGATTTGCCGGCGTCGAGCCGTCCGACGGGTAGCAATCCGGATAACTGGCCGGTATGCAAACAAGCCCGGCAGCCAAGCGGACCTCGACCATGCCTTCGGTGTACATGCGAGCTACAGCACCCGGATAGCCGTTGGCGATTACGCGTTGACCGGGCTCAAACGTGAAACGTTGCCCCAACGTGTAGAGCAGGTCACCGGGGGGCAATTTGCGCTCGTGGTGAGAAATTGGACCGGCTTCCTGACGCTTTTTCTGCTCGGGGGTCACCCAGTACAGACCCTGCCAGTCGATCAGTTCGATGCCGATGTCGGACGGCGACGGATTTGCATTGGACGCCACCGCAATCTCGTAGAGCTTCTCCTCGATCGTCAGGTCGTGATCGGGCGGACTTCCCCAGCAGCGTGCGTATTCCTCGACCGCCTCCGCCGCGAATGCCGCGTCATCGACTACATGGGCGACAAGAATCATCCGATAACGGCCGTCGGCCAGCTCCGTCACGTCACTGCGAGCGATCTCGTATCCGGCCTCGCGAGGCATTACGGAAGGGTTGACGATAGCCTCTTCCAGCAGGTCGGTGAACAGTTCCGGCACCGGGCTCACGCGCGATGCGACATGCTCGCGCGCCGCATCCCGATCGGTACAACGAAAATGGATAGCGATCGTTACTGTCTGCTTGTCCCAAGGCGCAGGTTGGCCCTCGATCGCCATGCGAGTCTCGTGCAGGTGCGTATGCTCGAGGATCGCATGTATTGCTTCCTTCTCTTGGCTGGAGCTCAGCCCTTCGAGCCCGAGTCGTTTGGAATCCGATTCGCTGGCGCCGTACATGTAGCGAATGCCTTCGGCTTGGGCCGAGCACGAGACAAAAAAGTAGCCCTGTGACGGATTCGCGACTGCGAAGGCAAAAGGATCTTTGTCGTTGCCATAGAAGAGGATCCCCCGCGCGCGACGTTGGTAAAAGCCGTCTTGCCCGGTCGTCGCGGGGTCGAAAATGTGCGTGAACGTTTTCCCATTTATCCCGACCACTGGGTTCTTTCGCTGCACTCCGCAGAGCAGGTCGTCCACGGCCGTTCGGATACCCAACGTTCGATCCACGCTGACCGGGAGCGTGGCAAAGTCGATTCGCCCGGCAATCGCCGTCGCTTCGCCAACGCTGCCATCGCGCCCGAGTTCAGCGAGTGCAGCGAGCACTTCCTCCGCCGTTGGCGGCGCCTTAACGGGCTCGACTGGCGCACCATTCACGACGGCGCTCCATGACTGCCGAGGAGGCGGCGACCCCACATCGACCGGACGGGTACATTCCGCATCGACAAACACCGTGTCGGCGTCGACGACGATGTTGCCGCCGGCATTGAAGCCGGGTACGAAGACATTCAGCGAACGCCACGGCGTTCCGTCGCGGCGGAGTTTCCAGTCCCCCACCGCCGTAATCGAGCACGGGTAGACGGCCGGTTTTCCCTGAACGCTGATCGACGTTGTCCACACGTCAGTGCCGATCAACGGATCTGCTGCAACGTCCTGTGCTTGAAGAGTTTTCGTATTCATGGTGCTCTCGCTCCGCTCTTGAGGTCGCGATCGTGAAGGCACGCGACCCGTTGTAGGTCCGTGTCCGGTCAAAGATCCATCGCAGGCGTCTCGTCGCCGCGTGCACGCGTGATAGCCGCATCGGTGTGCATTGCAGCGAGCAACTCACCAGCTGCACTTCGCCGGGCAGCGATCCATTCCGGGCGTGGCGCTTCGTTTGAGAGTCGGGTGCCCGGAGCTCCAGCCAACAGACACTCCCCAGTGGCGCGATCCCACACCCCATATGCCCCATGAATCTTTGTCACAACCTGAGCCTGCGACGCATCGACCAACTGGTGTTCGCGACCGGTCTCGTCATACATCGGTCGATCGGGATTAAGACTCGCCACGGGGCGCGGATCGGATTGAAATAGAATCGGCCGTGCCGCATTGTCCGGCTCGATGCCGTCGATTTCGGCAAGCATTGGCGCTCCGGTCATGCTGACCTCGCACACAATCGTTTGATCGAGGACCTCCCCAAGGTTCGCGCTTGCACAATCCAAGTGATTGCGCAATTCGTCGCGTGCGATGGTTTCGTTCGGCGCACGAAACCGGATAGATGCACTCAGCTGTAGGTCGAACAGGAATTCGTGCGAACTTGCTTCGTGACACGCGCCACTTGCGTGCTCGCTGTCGACGCGAGGAAGCCCGATATAGGCGTTCAGCTCATCCAGTAGCTCTTGTTGCTCGTATCGATAGGCGGTCAGTACATCGTGATAGCCGTTGTGCGAGACCGTCATCATTTCGCAGCTTGCCGGGGCGACCTGCTTCATGATCACGAACCGCGCTTCATCCAGCGCGCACGAAAAAACCTCCCCCTGTCCCCAACATTTGGTCGACCGGACGGTCTCGGCAAGCTTTTCCAATGATGGGTAATGACCCACGTGATGTTCGCTGACCCCTTCGCCGTGCGACGCCAGAATCTCCTTGATTCTTGCGAATTCGAGACGCGGACGGTCGAACTCGATCAGCGCCCGCAAAGCGTCATCACTCAGGGTGTTGAGCCTCTCGCGCAAGGATTCTTCGCCTTCACCGTCGGCCGACATGCCCGCTGCATTGAATCGTGCGGCAAGGGCTTCGGCGTCCGACACAGTCGCATCGCGACCCAGCTCCGCCATGGTTGAGAGAACGTCTTCCACGGAGATTTCGACGCGCTGGTTGATTGGCTTGCTCATGTGCCTTTTCTCGATCAGTTCATGGGTAGTCTGCGGCCGCCGTCGGCTTCAAGGCTCGTTGCTTGCTATATCTGCCTCGCGGGGCGCTTCTGAAGCGAGGGAGCTCGAGTCGGGCGACGGCGCGGCGTCGAGCGTCTCGAGACGGGCTGCAAGATCTGCCTTTCGATCGTCGTCGGCATCCGCCGCGAGCTCGTACTTGAGATACGCCCGCAGTGCCCGTCGATCCTTGGAATCGAGCTTGCTCGGATCCGAGCAAATCAGCGCAGCGCTGACGGGCGCCAGCTCGAAGTCGTACTTGAACGAGGTGAGAAACTGCGTGACGTCCACCGACAACGCACCCGGCACCGAAACTGCGTAGCGGCCGGCGTGGTGGTCGTATTCGCCAACCGCAAGGCCCAGCGATCTCAGGAACTCGCCATCCGCCTCGGCGCTGTCGACGTGCCCGAAATAGGAGACCGCATAGCCGTTGTCGTTACGTGCGCCCGGTGCAGTGGTCACTGCGTCAACCGACGGCCCGACCAGCGCCTCGAGCTCGCGCATCGTCCGCTCGAGCGATCGGACCTGCGCCGTGGTCTCAAACCATTCGCGTGCCGTAACGCCATCGGTGTCGGCAAGATCGAAGTTCGCCCCGGCCTTGTAGAGGTGGTACGCGAGCTCGGGATGGTTCAACACAGCGTAGTGCGCAGCTGTCCGGCCGAACACATCCGGAACGTCCAGATCTGCGCCATGCTGCACGAGCGCCCGCAGCACACGTGGCTTTCCCGTCTCCGCTGCGACCATCAGTGCGGTTACATGGTGCTCGGTCCCGCTGGCGTTGATGTCGGCGCCGGCATGGCAGAGCAGGGCGATGGCATCCCCCGAAACAGCGTGATGGATCGCGGGTGAATGTTCCTCGGTATAGGCGTCCAGATCGGCCTTTGCCTCGATCAGCGCGGCCGCGAGCTCCAGCTCGTCGTGCGCGATCGCTGCCATCAACGCCGTGCGGCCCTGATGCGGACCATCCGGCTGACGTACGTTGGCCCCGACCCGCTTGCGGCGCAGCAGATCGCGGGCCGTCGTGACATCGCCCGCGCCAAGCGCGTCGAAAAACTCTTTTTCAGCGTTCATGGCCTGTCGCTCCTCATACATGGACGTTTAGATCGAAGCGATTATAAAAAACAGACCATAAATTGCGCAAAAATAAAGGAATATTTGGTGAATCAAGCCCCACGAAGACACGTTAAATATATTTTTCTATCTCAATTAGTGCGCCTGATGTGCAGTTTCCCACCCAGACCTCGTGGCGGCTCGTCTGTCAATTTTTGTCAGATCGCCTCAGGACGCCATCGCAAGAGGCTGGTTTTCCCGGATTTCATCTGGAGATTTGCTATGCTGGCCCGGTAAAAATGGCGGCCGGCCGACCCGGGACGGCTCAAGGTCGCCGACAGCGCGGGAGGCAATCAGCGTCCCGTCGAGCGAACCTGAGAGAAGGGATTCGAGCAATGGACATGCGACCTCGTCCGCCCGAGGACGCACAAGCGGCGTCGATCTTCGAAGCAATCCATCGCGGGCTGATGCAGCAAGGGCGGCTGCTGAAGCTTGATACACCGTTGGGTGCGAACACACTGATTCCGATCAGGGCGCAAGGCTGGGCCAAGATCGGTCGCGACTATCGCTGGACGCTCGAGGCGGCGTCGACGCGCGACGATCTCGCGTTGCTGTCGTTGATGCATCAACCGGTGACGCTGTGGATTCAGGCGTCGGCCACGGCGACCGACCACGAATATCGACCAATCCACGGATTCGTGAATCGCGCGGCGCTGCTCGGAGCGGATGGTGGCTTGGCGGTGTACCAGATCGAGTTCGCTTCCGCCCTGTACTTCCTCGGCTATAGCCGAGACGATCGTTTCTGGCTGGAGAAGACGGCCGTCGACATTCTCACGGACGTCCTGAATCGCTACCCCCAGCTGCAGGGCCGATTCCGCTTCGACTTGTCGAAGCAAGCGCGTATTCGATCGTACTGTCGGCAAGCCGAAACCGACTTGAACTTCGTCAGCCGGATTCTGGAGGACGAGGGCTGGTACTACTACTGGACCCAATCCAACTCGGACGACCGGCCTGAAGCAACCGTCGTGATTGTTGACAGGGTGTTCTCGCTGCCAGAAGCGCGACGGGTCGAGTATTACCAAGCGAATGCCAACGCCGAGATCGACGGCTTTTCTCAGTGGGCATCGCTGCAGGTACTGCAAAGCCTTCAGTACACGTCGCATGCTTTCGATTACATGCGGCCGCGCGCCGACTTCAAAGCGAGCAGCGCGCTACTCGCGACAACGTTTTCCGTCGATCGCGGCCGATCCCGGGATACGGAGACCGTGCCCTTCGCTCCGCTGACGGTTTTTGAACAAACCTCGTACGGCTATCCCAGTGCCGACGAAGGCGAATCACGCGCCCGCATTCGAAGCGAGATCTGGGATTCGCAGGCAAACCGCTCGCGCGGTGTAGGTGGTGTGCGCTGGATCGACGCTGGCGCCCGCTTCACCTTGGAGCATCACCCACGCTACACCGGGCAAGCCAAGGATCGCGAGTTTGTCGCGATCGAGCTCAATTGGCTGATCGAAAACAATGTTCCGATCGCGCAGCACATCGACTCGTTGCCCCTGAGTCTGCGCCCGGTACTGGAAAGCGCCAAGTCAGCGTACGGCAGCCGCTTCGCTTCGCAAGCGCACGCGGGCGACAACTCTGCGGGCTATTTCGTCGTCGAAGTCGAGGCTCAGCGCTCCAGTGTGCAGTACCGCAGTCCACTCGAACACCCGAAGCCGACGCTGCGCATCGAGCACGCGTGCGTCAACGCTCCGAAAGGAGAGGAGGCGTGGGCTGACAAACTCAACCGGGTACGCGTGCGGTTCGCGTGGGACCGGCAGAGCGCGGCTGATGCGGTCAATACGTCTCCGCTTCTTTTGTCGATGCAGTCAGACACCGGCAGTGGCTACGGGGCCGTGCACGTCCCTCGCGCGAAAGAATGGGTTGCGGTCGATCACTTCGGCGGTGATTGCGACCGACCATTCATCATCGGGCGCCTGCCGGGAGGTGAAACGCAGCCGCCGTGGAATACGACCGTGTTGTTCTCGGGCTTCCAGTCTCGTGGATTCGGAAACACCGGAGCGTTCAACGCATTCGTGCACGATGACGCGACCAATCAAGGCGCAGTTCGTCTAACGTCGTATTCCGGAGGCGATGCGAGCAGCTACAGCTTGCTGCATCAGGGTTACCTGATCGATCAGGAGGGCAACACGCGTGGGCGCTACCTCGGCATGGGATTTCTTCTGCATGCCGACCACTACGGCGCAATCCGCGCGAATCGCGGCCTGTATATCGGCACGCATCACGCCAGCCACAGCGCCGAGCAGCTCGACGTCAGTGAGGCACGCAAGCAGCTGAGCAACGCGAGCAGCACGATGCAATCGCTTTCCGACTTGAGCACGCATCACAAGTCGCCCACGTTCAACGATGGCCAGAGTGCGCTGGAAGAATTCACGCGGTCGACACAGAAGAGCGTCACGCCCAATACATCCGGCGGACGAACAGCGGGTGGCGGCATCGGCACGGCCAACGGCTTCGAAAATCCGGTCCTGCTGCTTGGCAGTCCGGCCGGCATAGCCGCGTCGACTCCCGACTCAATTCATCTCGCAGCCGACATGCAACTGAACATGGCGAGCGGCAAGAATACCCACCTCGCGGCCGGTCAATCGCTGATCGCGGCGGCCGCGAAATCGGCCAGCCTCTTTGCCGGAGACGAACTCCGCGTCACTGCTGCGAACGGGGCTCTCGCGATCGAAGCGCATGGCAAAGGTATCGATGTGATCGCCCAAGCACTGGTACGCATTCTGTCCGCAAGCGACAGCGTCGAGATCGCCGGCAACAAACAAATCCTGATCACGTGCGGCGGGGCGTCGATTCGATTGAGCGACGGCAATATTGAGTTGCATGCGCCCGGCAAAATCGATGTGAAGGGTAGTAAGCACGAATTTAGCGGCCCCACCAGCACGACGTACCCACTTCCGCAGTTCAAGCCGGGATATCAAGCACGCTACGTCCTGCGCAATCAGACGGACGGTTCGCCAATGATCCGGCACGCGTACGAGATGAAGCTGCCCTCAGGGCGTACGTTGACCGGTCACACAAACGATCTCGGCGAAACCGTCACGGCCTATACGCCAACCGCGCAGGATGTCAGTTTGCGTGCACTGGAGCAGGAAAAGGTCGAAACGAAGCCGTGGCATTTTGCCGGGGGTGGTCAACCCCAGATCTACGCTGACTATATGGACGAGGCCGATAGCGCCTGATTACACAAGGGAGACCATCACCATGGGATCGACGCTCCAGCCGGCAGGCTCGACCTGTACGATCGTCAACGAGGATCCGGCCTACGCCGACTTACCTCCTACCACCAAGGGCTATCTGCAGGAAAAGGTCGAGATCGGCCTGAAGTTTCCGCGTGTCGTCTACGTCCGTCTTCCGGACGGCAGAAACACCGTCAACCTCCTCAAGCAGGTAGCAATGACGCTGGCGATCCGCTACGACGAACGCAAAGCCGACTACTACTGGCCCTACAAGGCAGAAGTCAGCTTTGATATGACGCCATACTACGCAACCGGAAAAATTGCAGCGCCGATTCCGTTCCTCGCAGCAGACAAAGGTCTTGGCCCGGGGCGCCGGCACAGCCTGAACCCGTTCCCGAGACGACCAGACGGCAGTCTCGGCGTGATACGCCGCCCGGACGTCATCATCGTCCGCAATATGGGAAATCGTTGGCCCGGGCGAGGCAACGTCGACCTCGACGGGGCACCCCACGTCGACAACATGTTGCGCTTGGTAGAAGTGAAGTTCCCGGGCGATACATGGGGGGAAGGGCAGGAGGCCGCGTATCAGGGCATTGCCGGCGATTTTCTCAAGCGCATGACGGTCATCGACGTCACCGACTGTAATCGCGAGCTCGAGAAGGTTCGCGAGCGCGTGCTGAAAGATGTTCCCGCGCCTGAGACCGAAAAGGAGCTCAAGCGGACTCGCGTGCCGGTGCGAACCGTCACGCCGATCGCGGAGCCGGCATGGTACGAGGAGTGGTGGAACTGGGCCGCGCGGCACGGTGAGGAAATCGGGAACGAAGTGGGCGACGCTGTCGCCCCGATCTGGGATGCTGCAAAGCACGGTTACGAATACATCTCGTCGGAAACGAGTGCCTTTCTTCATCAGCATGCGCCATGGATTTTCACGGCTGGCCAATGGGTCTCCGACAAGGCGCACAGCGCATGGGTGTGGGTCGATGAGAAGGGAAACGAGATCTACCGCTATACGACCGCGCAGCTCAAAGCGGGTTGGGATGAAATCGTGAGGCAGACGGATCTCACGTGGGAAGTTCTCAAGCAGATAGATTGGGCGCAGGTCGGCGCAACGATTCTCAAAGGAATCGCGGCGATCGTCATCGTCGTTGCCGCCGTTGCAATCGTCATCATCTTGGCCGAGGCGCTCGTCGCGATCCTTGCCGCGTTGTGTGCGATTATTGCGGCAGCAAGCGCCGAGGCATTGGCCGCCCTCGCAATAGCACTTGGTGTGTCAGCCGTGGCTACCGCTGGCTAACCTGCTCCGAATTGAATCGACTGGACTATGACGATCGCTGATTCCAAACCCATCTTGACCCCGATGCAAGCGCTGGCGCGCTATCAAGAAGACTTGAGTTTGCGGTTGGATGACGACCGCATGGGGATCGTGCCGGGCGTCATCGGCACCGTCTTCTTTACGCGCGGCTCTCAACCAGATGTCCGGGAGGCAATTCTCGAATGCTTCGACCTGTTCGACGAAATGTTCGGCGAGCATCTTCGGGGCGGCAAGGATAGCGATCTAGGCAAATTCACGAAGCGAAATGCTGCAGGTGTGCAGAAGATCAGGCGAGCGATCATCGACACGCCGTCGTACACCGAGCTCAGCGCGGTCCGCTCGAGCGCAATCGATCAGGATACGGCGGGGGAGTATGGCATCAAGGTGCTGACAGGTACGTCACTTCCGTCAGAATACGTCTCGCCGACGGGGCGACTGCGCGTTCCAAAGGGTAAGGAATCGGGCCTGTCCTACCTGAAGTTCAACGTCCCCATGGGCCTGTTTGCATCCGATGAAGGCATTGCCCAATACGAGACGTTTCTACGGCATGTCTGCAGCCGGTTGAGCGTGCGGGGAGGTTACGGCGGCCTATCGCCGATCCTGCCCTATAGCGCGCATCGATATATGCCTCAGGAGTGGGCGCTCGCGTCGAGATTCTCTGGGCTCGAAATTGACAGCACCGCTCACTTGATTCGTGACAGATACGATCCCGTCTCGTACGAAGGCGAGTCCAAAGACGACATGACTGCCGTCTACGACTACCTCCATCCGGGCGCCAAGGTTGGCCGCTGGGGGTTCATCAAGGGTGTGAACTGGTACACGATTCTCGGCGAGCTGTACGTCAACCGACTGGGTGGAGAAGGATCGATTCGAAGCGCATTGGACCGCTCGGATATCCGGATCGAACACGTCGGCGAGTGCCTGTTGATTCGGGCGGGCGACTTTCCGCGCCTTGGCGCGCCCGAGGAAGGCCTTCCGGAGCCTTACGTGTTCGTCAACTCGGTCTTGCGCCAGCTGCGCGATCCGGATTCGGATGGCCTACACACGTACATCCCCGATCTTCCGAGCGCGGACAAGGGCAACGCGAAGGGTTGGTACGCACGCTTCGATTTACCCGACGCTCGGCCCATTCCAGCCGCCCCGACGATCGTTCCGACCGCCGCGCGGCACGAGCAATCGCGAGAAAGCGTCCGTGGAGGCCATCCTTGTCCCGAGTCGGGATGGTGGGACACGCCCGCGAAACCCGGCAGCCGGCGTTATTTCAATGCCGGCGAGTTGATGCCGTCGTTCGATGGCAATCAATGGGGGATCACGATGTGGCACTGGTCGCCCGTGCAGGACACGAGCGCGTGATGCGCGAGCGATGAGACACGCGTGGCGACGCTCGAGCCCGGCATTCGCGTCCGGCGCCTCGCCGGTTCCATTCAGGCGCGTGACGCCTGCATCACGCGGTCATTTCGGCTCGAGCGAAAAATGGAGCTCGGCATAGGCAGCATTGCAGCGCCAAACAATCTTTCCGTCCTTCCGGAAAATCGCGGTGCCGTCCTTCAGCTCAACGTCCGCCTCCGGATAAATCAGCGAGTGGCCGTTGATGGCGGCCGCAAGCGCGTTCTTCTCTCGACAGACGGCGCGATACTTGCCGTCCTGCAGTGCCTTACTTTTTTTCCCCACGGACACACCTTTCCTCCAACTGCGCCGCCGAGACTGGCACGTCGGCTGCGATGCACCGCAAAGCGCACTTGTGCACCTTATCAAGGCGCGGTGAACTCTGCAATGGCGTGCTAGAAGATCGGGCGATCTCCCGGCACACCAGACTCATCAGGGTCCACCGTGGTCTCTTCCGGAAGGTGCCGCGCTCGCTTTGCGAGCTCGGATTTAGCGTCGTCAAAAGCCATGCCTTTCCAGCGTGAGATCATGATCAGCGCCGTTGCGTCATCTCGCATTTCAAGTGCATGCCTCACGGCCAGATCCGGCCACAGATCGCGGCGATCGGTTTCCTGCTTCGCGAAATTGAGATAGGCGTCTCGCGCACGGTCACGGGTGCGCTCCATGCGGAGGAATTGACCGATCGGCAGGGCAAATCCGCACTCGAACGCAACAGCGACCGCCGTGAGCAATCCGACTGACCAAAGTGGACCGTCTCGATGCAACTGCAGCGCGGCGCACAGCGCGAGCGACGCGCTCGCCGCATGGATGACGAGCTCGAGGCAGAAGAGCGCACGTCTAGCCTCGGCCGACGACAGCACGAACCATCGACGTTCAGAGAGTACAGCGTCGAGAACGAGACCGGACAACCCGATCATTCTCGCCCTCCGAGCGGCGGCGTCGCTCGGATCCTGTCCAGCAGTCCGTTAAAGATCGTCAGCGGCGTACGCCACCGACCTTCGCCCGAACCCGCCACGTGTACCGAAATCCCCATACATGAGAGGCGATCCGCGATTGCGGCCGCCGTGTCTTGGTCAAAGCCTTCGATGGTGACGTGGTCGGGCGAGGAGGCCAGCACGCAGTCGACGATTTCAGGAATGTCTCCCGAGGTCACGCCGACGGAAGCGAACGCGCCCGGGTATAGATTGAGTCCGGTGAGTGTGTTCATCAATGTCCCATTGAAACTTGTTTCTGCAGCTCACCGCGCTCAGTCATCAACTTGAGGGGGCGAGCGGCGCAGCAGGCCGCGCTCGACGAGCGCCCACACGGCCACACCAAACGCGAGTGCGCCGATATACGGCCATATGCTGTTGCATCGCGTGTACGCGAGGAAAAACACAATCAGTCCCGCCAGATGCCCCGGGAGATAACGGATAAAACGGATGAGCATAGTTCCCCCTTGCGCCTGCCGACGAATGTCTTCGCATAACTTCGCGTCGGCGATCCGAAGGCGCTTACTTTTTCGGTGTCTTTCCCAGCATCAGCATTGCTGACGTTGCGTATCGCGTCGCCCGAGGCGTCAGCGACGCGGTCGGATCATCGCCGCGTGACGCTTTCGGTGCACTCGTCGCGCCGTTTAGCCATGCCTGTATCAGCGCGGCATTCAGCTGCTCCTCGGTGATGGCCGCGCGCTCCTCCAGCGCGGCGCTAAGGGCGTGTGCGTCGCCTTTAAGCCGCTCGATCTGATCGGTCGCTCTAACAGCTCGCTCCACGGCAGAGGTCAGCTCGGCGCGAAGTCGCTCGATGTCACGCGACATGTCGCCAACCTGTGCCGACAAGACTCGCTCAGCACCCTTCGCGACACCCAGCTGCTCGACCAGCTCCGCCGCTCGGGCAGCCAAGTCGCGCTCTCGCGCCACCGTGTCATTGAGCTTCGCATGCGCATCCTTCTCAGCTTCCTTTGTTGCACGCAGCTCGACGCGCAGTCCGTCGATCTCGAGCAATTGGCGCTTGCGATCAGCCTCGGCCGCTTCCCGCTCCGCCGCGAATCGCGAGGTTTCCGCCTCCATCCGCGCAGAAAGAACTTCGAGGGCCTTTTCCGCACGGATTCTACGCTCGCGTTCGGCCTCATTCGATTGTTGGGCGGTCAGCAACTCCTTGCGCAGGCCGTCTCGCTCTGCGGCCACCGCTTCGAACGCCGCTGCCGTTTCGCGACGGGCAGCCAGTGCTTCGTCCCGCTCGCCTTGGGCTGAGATCACCTCTTGCCGTGCCGCCTCGATCGCAGCCCGCGTGGCGCTTTCGACTTCGGCCCGGTCCGCGTCGAGTTCTGCGCGGGCCACGGCCAGCAGATCCTCGCGCAGTTTGACGAAGAGTCCGACCGTCTCGGCCGGGATGCCGGGTAGGGCGAAACTGTCTTTCACACGCCCTGCGACCTTTTCCCAGCACTCTTTCGCCACGCTGTTGACGACGTTCCGATCGCGCTTCCCGTTCCCGCGCTCCAGCAACCATGCGTTGATGAGGTCCACGGTCGGTGGTTTTCCGCTTGCGAGGATGGCCCAGAAAGCCTCCTCGGCGAGAATCACGGTCTCTTCCTTTCGCTTCACTCGGGCAACTCCACGGTCCAGAAAGCACCATTATCCATTGACGCGGCCCCTCGGCACAGTCGGAAGCGGTTGGAGAGGTGGCGCCAGAAAATCAGGGCCTTGCAGAGGCGGGGGGAACGAGCGAACTGCCTGAGTAGAACGCGGATCCGGAAACAAGCGCTTTGCGATTGCATCACCTGCGCCGAACAGGATCGGCATCGCGACAATCGCCCCGCAAACGGCAGCGCAGCCCAGCAACGCGACGATGGTCCAATGGGGCGACCTCGTGCCATCGGGAGTCGCCGCCACCGTGCTTTGTGCACTGGCATCCGCGCTTTCGTGTGGCGGCTTGTTACGATCGGATTTCGCAAGAATCGCTGTTTCGATCTCGGCAAGCAAGTTGAGCGCTTCGACTTGCGAGCGACAACTTGCCACGAGATCGCCCGCACCCGACCGCTCAGTCGCCCCACGGCCAGACCAGATCTGGAACCCCACTTCTCCGTGATCGCGTGCCTCGTGCACCGACAGCCGTCGCACCGAGCGATAGTCCGGCCAGCGCAGCAGCGAGAATGCGTTGCTTTCCCGAATAAAAACCGTCCATTCCCCGGACAGCGTTTCAACTCTCACGCGGGGGGGCTGATCCACAGCAATTTGCGGCTCTCTGACCACTCGCGTCTCTGCAACCTCATGCGATGTGCATCGAGCGACAGCTGCTTCCGGCATCGCCAAGCATCGCTCATCGAGCTTGGGGGACAGGGGATAGTCCCGCAGCACGTCGTCGGGTTCCGCCACTACCGGATCACTCACGTTCAGACCCAGCAGAAAGCGTGTGCCCGCCGCGAACTCGGTTGCGCCATCGACAATGTAATAGCTGCCGGTACGCGTGTCCGGATCGAACTCGTTCAGCCCTGCGTCCATCTCGAGGTCGACGATCACGTCTGCGACGGTGTTCCGGGAAATGACCAACTCGGAATCCGAAGCCGCGAGATGAAACAGCACGTAATCGTTCCCGCATCCCGGAAAGAGGTGGCTGGGCAAGTTGGGATCGCTCGCGCCTTTGATCTTCACGATCTCGATTTCAACGAGCGCGATTTCGCTGTCTGCATGGATTGCGCCGATCACTCGATGGATATCGGCATCGTCGAACGCGTACTCCCGGAGGACGTCGACCAGTCGATTTTGCGCTTCGGTCCATCTTTCAGCGCCATAAGTCGCGGGCCGAAACAAATGTCGAGCGTGGTCCGCGACCACTATCTCAACGAACTCCCTTTGCCAGTCGTTGACGTCGAGCAATTGCTCCTCGAACCACGATCGGCCATTCAGGTACACCCCTGACCTCTGAAGCGCATACAAAAACGAGCGGCTAGACATTCGTCAACTCCCAGCTATGGATCAGGCGGCGGCCACGACGCGAGCCTTTGCGGCGACACGCCAGCCACCGGAAGCAGCGGGATTCAGATAGGCGAGCATGCGATCGCCGAGCACGGTCGTGAAGGCCTGCTGCAACGCATAGCCCCCTTCCTGCGCTTCTTCCGACGGACCGTCCTTACGACTTCCCGGATAGCACGTCGTCAGAAATGCCTCGACCACTGCCTGAGGAGTGGGCCGAACACCACTGTAGCCGGCTTCGAGTACGGTAACGCTTCCTGCTTGGTTTTTCATGTTGGTCTCCTACGTATTGAAGGTCAGTTCATCGCGTTGGCAATGCTTCGATCGCGCGATCAATCGCTTCGCGCCCATCACGGGACGTCGGCCCTAAGCGTTCGTGCACCAACGAACCATCGTCGTCCGCCCAGCGCGCCACGTGGCAAACTTCATGGTCGCGACTCCATGCCAGATGTGCGTTCTGTACGATCATGAAATTCAGCCGCTCGGTATCCGAGTTGCCGTCGAACTGCGCATCGAGGAGCGATCGCGCGGCGCGTCGGAGACGATCGTTGTTGCGCTCATGCTGAGTGAAACCGGCCGCTTCCATCACCTCGAGCAGTCGCATGAGCTCCGACATTTCTGCGGTGCTCATCGACGCTCTCCTTTCGGCTCGAAATCGGCACTTTGGAGCGCCGCCAGCGCTTGAGCGAGGGTCGTTCGCGTTCGCAGTCCGCCGCTGCCTTCGGCGATGCACCATTCGATCTCGGCGATCAGATCGCGCAGCGGTTCGATCGCACCCGTGCGGTTAAGCTGTTCGCGCAACTCGGCCGCGCATGCGGCGAGCGCCCGTCTGTCCTGTGATCCCTCGGCCGTCGCGATGATGATCTCGTCACGCCTCGCCGTATGACCATCGCCGTCGGTCCGATACAGGTGCGCTCCGTCTTGCCGCCAGCCTCCGATCAATCCAGATTTACCGGTGATGTAGTTCGCGTACCGGTGTTGACACCACCGATTGATCTCGCGGATGAACGTCGACATCCACGGCGCATTGCGCAGTGAAGGCAGGCCGCTTGCGAGCGTTGCCTGACGCGCGCACTCGTCGTAATCGGGCACCGGCGCCGCACGATCCATCGGCACCATTACCCAGCCGACTGCTGTCGGCTCGGGCAATTCGGCAGCCGCTTCCGCTCGCGCCCCATTGGGCGACGAGGCGCGGGCGTCTAACACGGCGCGGATGATTGCCTCGGCCATCGGCGGGTCGGACAGGTGCCAGCGATTTGCGCCAGCCATCGCGAATGCCTTGCGTGCCATTTCGGGAAGCGCGGCCTGCTCGTCCGCCACTGGTGGTTCGGGCTGCGCGGTAAGGATCGCGCGCAAATGGGCAGCCTTTTCTTCATCAAAAGTGCCCATGCCCTCCGCAAGATCAACCGCCGTTCGCAATGCGATGCGGTCGGCAACGCAAATTGCATCGGCCGGCGCTGCTTCGTGCTGCTCGACAGGGGATGCGGCAAGAAGTGCGCGTAGCTGCTCAGCATGGTCGATCCATGCGGTGAGATAGTCTGCATCGGCGCACGAGCCGCAAATCATTGCACCGTCGTGCGGTCGAATATTGCTGCGCTTGTTGCAGTGGTCACATTCTCCGAACCGCACGGCGTCGGCATCGTATTCAGGGCGCACGGGCGCATCAGGAAGTGCAACGGTACGCAGAGCAGACTGCTTGGCTAGAATGGCGCGCGCAAACCCGCGCCAGTCGATCGAATCGTGTTCCGTGTCGCCGTCGCCGAGGATCAGGAATTCCGGCGCGATAGTGTCGATCTGTTCGTCCGTCAGCGCATCAGCGCGGCTCTCCGGAGTGCAGCTCTTGTCGGTCGTCGTCATGCGTCGCTCCCGTGATAACCGATTTCCTCATCCATTGCCGGCTCGACAGCCGGCTGCCAGTGGCCACCGAACTTGTCGCAGTCGACGGCCTGCGTGATGCCGTACTGGCCGATCGAAACGAAGCACTTTTTCGTCGCCGCAGACCACAGAACATTCAGCGGAATCGGACGCGCGTCGAGGTCGCCTGTCCAGTGCCAGTACAGGCCTTGCTTTGCGGGCGGCTCCTTCGACCACTGCTGCACGGGAGGGTGAAGCACGACGCGCCAAACGTGGATCCCGCCGATCTCGAACGCAACCGACCATTGATTGCCAGCCCATTCGTCTTCATCTGCAAGGTCCCCTGCGAACTGAGTGCGGACGTCAGCTGGAGCATCTGACAGGGGGCGATAGATCATGCCAAGAACGGCATCGGGCAGATCGTCTTGTCGCGTGACGATCTTCGCCTCGGGAATGTCGGATTCGCCGTGACCGATGACAATGAAGCATTCGCCAGTCCGTTCTCCCGGCTGAGCGGATGCCTGGGTGGGAGGGGGCGGGGCGAGATAGAGGGGAATGTCGCCATCGACGACAAGCACCTTCGCCCACATGGTTTCGCATTGCGCCCTTCCATTGGCGAGCCGCTTGAGTCGGTCGGGATGCGTGTAGGCCACCGGTTCCGCCGCCTGCGCGGGGGGGGCGTAGACGATGCGGATTTGGTAGAACTGCGGTTGTTCGGCGCACACCACATACGTTGCTTCACTTACGTCGTCCCATCGTTTCTCTTCGTCGGAGTGCTGCCGAGCCTGATAGATCGCCCCTTCCGCACCCGCCGCATTGGGCAACGAGGCGCGGGCGTCTAATACGGCGCGGACGATTGCTTCAGCCATCGGCGGGTCAGACAGGTGCCAGCGATTTGCGCCAGCCATTGCGAATGCCTTGCGTGCCATTTCCGGAAGCGCCGCCCGCTCGTCCGCCACTTGCGGTTCGGGCTGCGCGACCGACTGCGCAACCAACCGGCTCGGCTGCTTCGGGCCCGGATTTAGCGGCGGTACTGCGGCAAGTCTCGCGGCGGCGGCAGCTAACAGCGTGCGAGCATGGCCGCCTACACCGTGCGGCGCGAGCACGCCAGCAGCGTCCATTTCAAGCAGCGTCATGATCGATCGGATCAGGCTGTTCGTATCCTGCTCGTCCGACACCGCCGGCGCGGCCGGCGCCGAGCGCAAGGCGCGAAGTTCGGCTGCTTGTCGTACGAGTCCTTGATACTGGACGAGCGGCACCGTCGCCATCGGCACATCGTCGGCCGGCGCTGCTTCGTGCTGCTCGACAGGGGATGCGGCGAGGAGCAGGTCGGCAACGGGTTCGAAGCGTCGCAGTGCCGCAGCGGCACGACGAGACGCAGCGCGAATATCGTTGAGCGGTTGAATTGCGTCGCCGACCTGTTCGCGGCGATCGGCAATCGCGCGCAACGCATCAGTCGCGTACTGAACGGCGCAAAGATGGTTGTCCGCCAGCGTTGCCGGCGGATCAGAACGGTTCGCCGACGCTGCAAGCAATCGTGCGGTTTCAGGGTGCATCGGGTCGGCACCGATATAGCAACTGTCAGGTGCATCCGGCCAGTCACGGCGACACCGATCGAATTCCCCCTCGTTCCAGAGCGACAGCCATGCCATGCCTTCCTCTGCTTCCAGCGCGTAGCCGATTGCGGCCACCGCAGCGTTCAAAACGTGTTCAGCCATCTCAGTGCCCCGTAGCATCAATCGTCGAAACCGCAGCTGACTTCTGTCTTGCAGTGAGTGCTCGCTGCAGGACGGGCATCAGCTGGCGCGGCAATGGCGCTCAGCAACATCCAGTACTTGGCGCACTTGTTCAGCCACTCGTAGTCTTGCGGAGACGGGCCATCGGCGAAGTCCGCGCCGACCCAGCCTTGCTCAACGAAGTCCCAGCGCGCAACGAGTGGCAGAACTTGCTCGCCGTCGTTGAGCAACACCATGGCGCTGAATTGCTCGCCGTAGAACTGCAATGCTTCAACCGGGGGAGTCGCCGGTAGCCGCTCCCATGCGAGCGCGAGCATCGCGCGTGACTCGCGAAAGATCGTCGCTGCAAACGACAGCATCTCGGCATAGGTGCCGCCGTTGACGGCGCCACCGCGCGCCTGAATGTAGTTGTCGACCATCGGACGTACAGTAGCGAGCTCGGCGATGACGACGCTGAAAGGCCGCTCCAGCGGCCCGTCATGCGCCGCGACCGAGGGCGCACCCAGCATGGTTGCGTGCCCGCTTCCCGAGAAAAGAGTGTTTTCGCTCATCGTGACCTCGAATCCGAAAAAGAGGGGTGCTGTACGAGCCACCCGCCAAGAAACGTCGCGCCTTAATCCGAGGGCCGAGCGCGACGCTGAGAGACCTGTGAATTTCGCCGATAGACGAAGAGGGCGCCTACTGCTTAGCGCGCCGACGCGGCATCGCTGCACGAACGCGGATGCCGATCAATGCTTTGCCGTCCATGTCACACACATCGGAGAGCTGAAGAAATGCCTTGTAGCGCGCCTTGCTGCGTGTACTCGCGGTGACCGTGAACCACGCCTCCCACTCCCACTCATCGCGCCACGGCGGAAGACATCGCCACTCCCGAAGCGCCGGGACATCAACCAGTTCCCCATAGACCACCTCGTCAGTCGGGTGGTAGATCCGCTCGCACTCGGATTTGTCGTCATCGAGAACCACACGGATGTACTGCTCGTGTGCACCCACGATCACGCCAGCCTGACCGGAGCAGATCACGGCGCGGCCGCGCTCGGCCGGCACACCGTAGTAGCTGCGGATGTATTCAAAGCTCATGCGATATCTCCGTGCAGATCAAACAGCACAGCCGTCGATAGCGGCCTCTGTCGCATGGGGCGTCGTCGGCGTCGACACTGCCGCGCGCGCCTCGAGGAGCCGCTCCATGTCGCGTTGTTCCATCAGCGCGAGGATGCGTGTGTCGCCACGCATCCGTGCCGCGCTCACTCGATGGCCACCGTCCATGACCGCTGCCGTGAACACATGCCGACGCTGCAGCCGCGAGCCATAGAGCAAATGAATCGGCTCGAACTGCCCCGGGCTGGCTGCGTAAGTGCGTGCGCGATGCAAGTCCACCGTGCTGTCGTACCGCGCGTCGGCCATATTCGGCGCCACCCAGTCGAGTGGAAGATTGACCAGCACCCAATCACGGCCATCGTCGAGCGGCGGCACCCACCGCTTGTCCTGACCGTCGTGCTTGCCCTTCGCGAATGCCGCACGCAGCTGCATATGCGCCTCGCCAGCCGAAATGACTTTCATCTGCACAAGCCCCGTTGAAGGTTGGAACGGATCGCCCGATGAGGCGCGAGGACGTCACGCGTCGAAGGCAAACAACCAATTTGAAGCAATTTCGACTGATTATATGGACGACTTCCGCACGTGTCGATACATTTTCATATCTTTTTTTTATTCGAATTGAAGCGCGATCGTTGCGAACGCGTCGAAATGTACGGTATTCTCGGTAGTACAGGCCCTAACCTTGTCGCCTCCCGCTCGCGCCGCTCGTCGGTTGTGTAAAGAACAAGGTGCCGTAGTCACTTCCATCGTTCGGTTGCCCTAGTGCCAGCGATTGGTAAAAGCGAGCGCCAATACCGCCCATAGCGGTTGCTGGCTACAGGAAAAATCGAATGTTGACAAAAGCCGAAGCTAAACAACGGGCCGAGCAGGTCGAGGCTCGCCTGCGCACCCTCGGATATCCGATCAAACGCAACCACGCATTTCAAGCGGTTGCGGCTGCGTTCAACTTCCCGGACTGGAATCGGATGAACGCCGCGATCGCGGCCGCGCCGCTGAGTGCCCCGCGCACCGACTCCATTTACGTGCAGGCGAATGAGTCGACGCACTCCGCATCGAGCTCGGATGCCGAGAGTGGGAATACCTCTCGGATCGCACTGACTGGGGCGCCATTCAGTAGTCCGGATTGGCCCGGGATGAATAACGCGGTCGCGGAATTTGGCAACCACGCTCACTCGACGCAGCATGTTCGCACCGACACAAAGCAGTACGTAGCCGATCTGACGCACTACGTGCTGTTATCCGAAGCTGGCACTGGGAAGAGTTCGGCCCTCTGCCTACGTGCCTATGAAGAGATGGTTGCCGGTGGGGTGCCGCTATACATCTCATTCGGCTGCGAGCCGGGCATCGATCGCGCGATCGCAGCGCAGTTCAAAGACAGTGTCGCGAAAGTCTGGCTATTTTGTGGTGGTGGCGAGTATGCGAACTGTCTGGAAAACCTGACTGTCGCCTTGGAAGCGCCCTCACGGCCGCGCGCCATCTTCGTTACTATTGATTCCCCCTCCCGCCACCGGCCCCTGACATCGGATCGGAACGTTCAAGAAGCGATGCTTTGCGCGCTACCCGCCGCGCTCAAGTTGCTCGGCGCACGCAACCTTGCCGTGCAGTCGCTGCTCGATCGGATCTCCTTGGTGCTGCTGGATGAGTTCCATCGCATCGGGGAGCGCAACCGCGCGGCGAGCGATGACCCGCCCGACGCGTGGTCCTCTCTTGACGCATGGGCGGAACAAGGAATCAGGATCATTGCAGCCACGCAAATGCCGCCGGCTAGCATCGGGCGCGGCCCTCGGGCCTTCAAGCATAAGCTCATCGTGCTCGCTTCAGCATGGTGGAACGCGCCGGCACGGCAGGGCGCCGGCAAGCTGCGCTCCATCGCGCTTGACTCGGCCTTTGGCGAGCTCCCCGGCGGCAGCGAATACTTCGAGCTCGGCGAGCCCGTTACCTTGCCCGGACGGGACGAAGTGTTCGAACGCGCCGCAGCGTACACCTACGGGATCTTGAGCCAAGGCATGGCGCTCAATGGGGCCGGCCGATATTGGCACTGGAACGAGCTGCTCGCACCGCGACAGTAGACGGCGGAGCGCCGCGCCTCACCATTCACAGGGACAGCGAGACCGGGATATGCGCCGGAGTGTCGTTGTGGCGGGGCGCGACGCAGCCCACGTTCGATTTCCCTTACGCATATACTGTATATTTATACAGGCATCGGCGACGAAAATGGGGACGGTTTGGGAGTATCAATACGAGTACACCGACCTCGATACCAATGAGGTGAAGCTGTACCCGTTTTGGCTGACGCCGGCGGAGGCCGGGCAATGCCACACGCTCATCGCGAACGATTTCGGGCGTCGGCTGAAGCGCCGCGAGCGGGTGGGGCCATCGGCATGGCGCGAAGCGTGCAAGGTCGAGCCGTACGGTATTAAGCCGCTGCCGGAGTTCGATTCCCCGGTGCACGCCGAGCTGGTTGCGCTGTACCGCCGCGAGCGCGACCCTGACGTTCGGCGGGTGATTCTCGAAGTGGTGCGCGCGCGGCGCGTGATGGGCGAGATTGAGAATCTGTATCGCACCATTCGGGCCGAATACAAGGACAAGCTCGTTGCAATGAATGTGCTGCGCTGCCTGCTCCAGAAGGAGCGATGGCGCGTGGGTGGCGATTTCGGGGGCCCGTCGGACGTGGAGGCAAAACGGCGGGCGGCGGCCGCCGATGCCCGCAAGGACGGCAACCGGCCGGATCGTGAGGCAGAGGGGCCGAAGTAAGCGCGCTCAGGACGCGCTGTCGAGTTCCCAATTGGGGGTGCCGGACGTCACGCGCGGCATTTCCTTGAAGCCGAGACCGGTCAGGAATTCTCGCACCGCTGCCTCATCCTTGAACGGAACGAAATGGCGGGAGCCGACCGCCCAACCGGGCTGCAGCATTTCTACGAGTGGATGATTACCTTCGGCCGTGCGGCCAAACCGGAATATGGAACCCGGCGCGGCGCGCTTACCCACTTCGTCGTTCATCAGGATCAACCAGCCGTCAACCGGCTCGCGAATTACCTTCGTCATCGGACCCTCCGTCAAAGAAGCGATGCCCGCATTGTCGCGCAAAATAGGAGAGGGTGAAGCGAGGCGCCAGCGTCGAATATAGAAGCTAAATGACGGGGCGCCGCGTGATGGTGTCATGCCCGTCACGGCGCTCCCCCTCATTGACGACGAGAAGCGGGTCCTCCGGCCAGTGAAACTCGTCAGGCATACCCAGCCTGCGGAATCCGTCGTAGTCATAGCCTGATCGGATCATTTCACCGCAACGGGGGCACGCGGCGCGATGAAGCGACTTGGACAAGACATAGTGTCCGCACTCCAGCGCGACGATCCGTTTCCCAGTTTTCAAGAAATGGGCAGTTCGCTGCTCGAGCTCCCCAAACCATCCGCTGTGGATCTTGAGCTGTTGCTGCTCGCTTGCCAACTTCTCGACCGGGTTCGGTTCGTTGCGCAGCAGTTCGCGAAGGATGTTGTCAGCCATTGGCGCTCACCCATTCCGTCTTGTGCAGTTCACGCCGCAGCGCGCTCCTCGTCCGACGATCCGTCCTGCTCGATCGTGGTCTGCCCGGCGGCCGCTTGCTTTTCGCGCGCGAGCTCGGCCTGACGGTCCCGCTGATCCTTGATCTGGCCGCCGGCATTCACCAAGGCGAGCACCAGATCGGCGTCCAGTTCGATCTTCTTGCCTTTGATTTGCGCCGGATCCAGCTTTTCCAGCTTCGCGAGCTCGACACGCGTCCGATTGTCGAGCCGTGCGGTCAGCGCCTCGATCGACTCGATGGCACTCGTGACCAGCTTGCCGGGCAGTGCCCGGCCTTTGACTGCCGCCTGCGTGACGCGCGTGCGGCCCTGCGTTTCCAGCACTTCCTTTTGATCGGCCGCGAGCATGCTGTACGCGTCGTCGCCATGCTTAAGCACCGCGTCGAGCGCGACGCTCGACGACACTGTACCGTCGTCGATGAGCGCGTGAATACGCGGGTCGGCGTCGGCCAGTTTCAACAACGTGCGCACGCTCACCTCCGAGCGGCTGAACTCTTCCGCGATCTGCGCGATCGACCACGGCTCATCACCGTCGCTACCGTCCCGGAAATCCTTGAACGCGAGCCCGAATTCGAGCGGGCTCGGGTGCTTCGCCATGCCAGCCCGGACCATCGCGGCTCGCACTTGACGCTGCGACGACAACTTCCGAGTGACCACGTCCACCAAGAAGCGACCATCGATCAAGACGCCCTCGGCCGCATGCATCTGCAATGCCGCGACGCTGGAGTTACCGTCGATCACCGTGAAGTGATCGTTCTCGTCCGCCTGAATAACGATTTCGTGCACACAAAGGGAGACGCCTTGCTTGAGCTGCATGCTGCCATTGCGCGGGCCATCCTCCGTGCATTCTTCGAGATCCGTCTTGAACTGGCGGGCCAGCGTGAGATAGATCGAACGGATGTGCTCGACGTTCTCCTGCGCATCCGCGCGACGGATGTTGTCCGCCCGCACGTTCAGCATGCTTACGGGCACACGGTACTTATCGCCTTTCTTCACTGCACCGCTGGCAGCGAGCTTCTTCAGTGACATTTTTGGCTCCTTTGTGACGTCGAAAGTGTACTACGTTTCGTTTGGGATAAAAGAAAGAATCTTTTTTTACGGCTGGATGTGCCGAATCTTAGGAGGGCGATTTCGGCGTGTCAAGATAAATATCTGTGCGTATCTGCATACGAAAATACCTTGTGGGAAGCTCTGATAATGATTATCCTAATAATCGTTATATTGCATGAACGTAGGGTCGGATCGACAAAGCGCGGTTTTTGCGGCTATTTCGGCACCGCCTCGGCGTCACGCCCGAAGCCGTCACCACGGCGCTCGGATGTCGGCGCCGACGTCCAGCACGCCGTCCGCGTCAACGCGCGCCCGGCACCCGGACGCCCCGTTGGCACCTGCTACCATCCTGAACACCACACGAGCTCACCATGAACGATTCGACCGCCGGCACGCCGAGCACCGCCCTGACCACCAGCAGCGCCCGCGACGATGCAACCGTCGACCGCGTCGCGCGCTTCCAGTCGCTGCAGTCCGGCCAGTACTGGCGTGCGGCGGTCGCCGTCATCGAGCAAGGCATCGAGCAAGGCACCGTGTTGCTGATTCAGTCGATCCGCTGGGTGGACGACAAACCGCACACGGTGATCCTGCGCCCGCATCCGTCAAAAATCGGCCGAGAGGTCAAGCTGGCGATCCCGCAGGACGACGGCAGCACGCGCACGCAGTGGTTCCGGTATGACGAGCATCGGTTTCTGATCGACGACTTCCTCAACCAGTTCGAATACGAGCCCGACCATCAGCCGATCCGCAACAACGAAGTGCGCGCTGTGCAGAGTCGCGTCAATGCGCTCCAAGCCGAGCTCATCGAGACACAGAGCAACCCGGCGCTGCTCGCCAGCGTCGTCGACGCTGGCCTGCGCGCGCACGCCGAGAAAGAGAGCCAATCGGCCACGACTCCGGCCGGCACCGAGCCGACGGGTATGCCCGACGTATCACTGCCCGCCCTCTCGACCGGTGCGGACAGCGGCATCGTCTCGCTCGCGACAGGCACCGTCGCGAATGCGATCGGTTCGGGCATCACCGCCGAGCGCATCGCCGAGATGAAGGCGGCCGCCTCGCGCGAGCACCAGATCGCCACCATCAAGGCCAACTGGATTCAGAGCAAAACCAAGGCGATCGCCGACACCATCACCGAACTCACGCCGTATTACGAGGAACAAGCGGCCGCCGCGCTGGCGCAGACCGAAGACGTGCGCACGTATGTAGCCAAGCTCCTGCAGGGGATCGAGTCGCTCGATCTGTACATCGGCAAGGGCGTCACGGTGGATACGATCCGCGAAGGCACGCCCGCCGCGCGCGACGTACCGCTCACATTCGTCCAGAAAAAGCTGGTGATGGACGAAGAGCTGGCGGTATGGACCGACATTGACGAGTGGTTCGATTTCCAGCACGAAGACAAATTCTTCGACGCGCTGCGCGTGCACGACGGCCTGATCGACCAAATCTTCCCGACCGAGCGCTGCGTACTCGTGATGGCGACCACGCGTCGCTTCATCGACTACGGCGACGCGCGGGACAACGTCGCGCGCAACGAAGAGAACGCCAAGGTCTTCTTGCTGGTGCGCGACGGCATGAACATCCATCGCGTCCTGTCGCCAGTCGAGAGCCACTTGGGCGCCAATCGGCTGTTCCCGACCCAGAGCGATCAGGACGCGGTGTTTCGCGGACTGGACGGCAGCCAGATCAAGTTCGAGGACGTTGCCTTCACAGACAAGCTTGCGAAGCACGAGCTGTTCGCGCTGCATTACAAGCGCTTCCTGCTGCTCGCGTGCGGGCTCGATCATCGCCTGAAGCTGTTCGGCCACTTCTACGAAGGCGCACCGTCGCTCGACTTTGTGTCGCTCGCATTTCAGGAACGGCACTGCCGCTTTCTGCATGACGACGACGCGAGCACCCAGTTGCCGGGCGGCGAGCGCCAAACCCTGAGCGACTGGATCGACGAGAAAAACGCGTATCTGCGATCGGGCTCGCGCGTGCTGTGCAACTGGCGTGAAGTGATGAATCCCGACACCGCACCGGGGGCGTGCAAATCCAATGGCAGCACCAGCGGCCGAGGCTTTGACGCGAGATACACGCCGCAAGACCGGCTGACTGTCGCGATCGCCTATCGCGACGGTAAATCGATCTGCGTGGACGTCGAAGTCTCCGGCTATTCGTACAGCAGCCATGGCGACCGCACGTTCAATTGCAAGGTCAACCTGTCCAAATTCCGCCCCGGCGCGTGGGATTACGTCGACCTGCCCTTTCTTTGCCTCGACGCGGTCGATCCGATGGATCTTCGCTGGTACATCCAGCATCGGGGCTCGCGTAGCAATCACCTCGCCTACATCCGGTTCTTCAAGCAAGCGCTCAAGCACATCGAGCGCGAGCGCGACGAGGAGCGCGACACCCGCAATCAGCTGATGCAGGCGCTGGTCGACGGCAACGTCGCCGACCCGGCCGACCACGACGCGATCATCGATCAGACCGTGCTCGCATGGCGCGCCGCGAACCGGGGCAAGCCGCTGCCGCGCTTCGACGGCGATCACGCGCCTGCGGCATGGACCGCGCTGCTCGACCAGATGTACATGTTGGCTGGCGAAGGCAAGCGCCGCGTCGCCGAGATCGAATCATTCGTGCTCGCGCTGGGCTACCGCCCGTTGCGACTGGTCCTGTCTGGCGCGGCGAAATGCATCGTCTACGCGGCCCCGCGCGCCGACGAATGCGACGACCGCCTCGAGCCGCATGCGTGGGTCCACCGGATCACCGTCGAGCGCGGCAAGACCAAGTACGTCGAGAAAAGCCGGCGCTGGGTGGCATTGCCCAAGCATGCCGCGTCCGAAACGACGTTGCACGAGTGGAGCGAGGCGAACGAGTGGGCGACACGCACCTCGGTTTTCGCATCATTCGAACACAAGGCGGAGCTGTTCGCCGCCACCGAGTCGTTCGGTGCCGAGCTGGCGCAATTCACGCGGCCGCTGACCGAGCTCGCGCACGAAGATCTGTTTGAACGCTGGAAGCGCCTGCGTGCCGCAATGCTGGACGGAGCGTCAAGCGTTCAAAACCCGGTGCTCGCGATCCCCTTCGGCATCGTCTACAACGAACGAGCCCGTGCCGTCCGGTTCCTCTGCATTGGGACAGCCCTGCCGCACGCGTTCCTGCACCGGCTCGCACCGAACGACGCCGCGCAGCAGGCGGTGCACAGCGCCTTCGTCCGCCCGTACGCACGCAAGGAAAGAGCCGCTCAGGAGATGCGGAAGGCGCTGCAGGTCGACGCACCGTGGGCGCTGTTTGACGCGTCGATCTCGGCGGTGAAACCGGATCACGCGCCGTTCGTCGACTACGCGCACGAGCTCGACGGTCAGGGCAATAGCCCGCTGCTCGCCGACTGGTTCGACAACTGGCGTACCCGCGTTGAAAAGAATGGATCGGTTTGGGTCGCACCCGGCGCGATCACGGCTGACGGGCGGCTCGCGCTCGACCCGCTGCTCGGCATCGCGCTGCCGGCCGACTATGAGCCGGTCCGGATGCTCGAGATCACACTGACGTCCCCGTCGGATCAGCACCCACCGCAGTACGGCCGCTGGATCGACATTTGCCGGGGCGAGGAAGCTGCGTGGGATCGCTGGCAGATGGGGGACTCGCCGGAGATGAAGCGGCTGCTGGCCAGCACCCCCAAGGCGCTCTACAGCGGCTACAGCAGAAGAACCCATACGGCGCACTCGCCACGCGACGCACGCGAGTTCATTGCTCGTCACGTTGCGGCGGAGTATGGCGCACGATTTCGCGCCGTGCCGGCGACGCAGATCGCCGAGGCACCACAGCCGCCTGAGGGCATCGAGCGCTTTTTCGTGCTCGACGATACTGCAGCGAACTGACGATACAGCTATGGCAAACAACCCCCAACCAGCACGCGGCGAGTACGACCTCGCCGAGTACTTCCGAATGAAACGGCCCTGCAAGAACTGCCCCTTCCTGAAAGAAGGCGGTATCGAGCTGGCCCCCGGTCGGATGGAAGACATCGTTAACCACCTGTACGCGTCGGACGAAAACAGCTTCCAATGCCACGAAACCGTGCACAGCGACAAGTTCGGCGGCAAATGGGACGACGAGACGGGCGACTATAACCCGTCGGGCAAAGAGGCGCACTGCGCAGGCGCAGCAGCGTTCCTGCAGAAGACCGGGATGTCGAGCAAGTGGATGCGAATCGGCTACGTCACCGGCGCACTGGATTTCGATCAGGTGCGCGCGACTATGCCGGCCGTCATCGATTCCGCCAACGAACACCATTCAAGCTCTGACCCGCATGACTGATTCTGTCGATCCCGCAGGCAACAGCCTGCCCCGAGCCATTGCGTTCGATGACATATTTTCGGGCAAGGTCACCGCGCCAGTATTCGCCGAGCCCGGCTACAACCGCGCACGCGGCGTCGCGTGCCTGATCGGCGCGACCGACGACGTATCGGCGATCTCTGCGTGGCTGGCAGAATTCGCCGATTCGAAGAACACCTTGCGTTCGTACCGGAAGGAAATCGAACGCTTCTACAACTGGCTGACTCTGTATCAGCGCAAGGATCTCAGCTCCGTGATCCGCGACGACATCGATCGATTTATCGAGTTCGTCAAGAACCCGCCCGCGCACTGGGTCGGCAAACGCGGCCGTCCGACGGGCAACGATTGCGCGTTTAGGCCCTTCTCCGGCCCACTGTCGGCAGCCTCCTGCAGACAGGCAATCGTGATCATCGGTTCGCTGTTCTCGTGGCTCGTCGACGCGCGCTATCTCGCCGGCAATCCGTTCAGTGTCCGGCGCCGAAAATCGAAGTCGACCGCACAAGAAAAACGCGAACAGACCGAGACCGGCCAAGCGGACGAAACGGAGCGCTTTCTACCCGTTCCGACCGCACGCCTGCTGCTCGAGGAGCTCGAACACCGGACCACTGTGGCGAAGGACCGCCGGTCCCAGCGACATGCCGAGCGCAATCTCTTTGTGGTTCGCTTTCTCGTCAATACCGGCCTGCGTCGGGAAGAACTCGCGAACGCGCGCATGTCGGACATCCAACGCAAGCACGACAATGCCAGCGGCGAAGACTACTGGACGATGCGTATCACGGGCAAAGGGGGAGTCACGCGAACGATCGCCCTGAACGAAACCGCGCGGAATGCGCTCCAGCGCTACCGGACCTTCTTCAAGGCAAGCACACATTACTTCAAGAACCCTTGCCCGGTCTTGTTGGCACTGTGGGGGGAGCGAGCCGACGCACAACCACTCGGCGATCAGGTCGTATACAAGGACGTACATGACGCCGTCAAACAGGCAGCGGCAGCGCTCGCACCAGACCATCCGGAGGAGGCGGCACAGATCGAAGAAGCCAGCCCCCACTGGTTCCGCCACACGTTCGGCTCAATGCTGGACGAGCTGGGCGTGTCGATCAAAACGATTCAGGTTCAGCTCGGACACGCTTCCATCGAAACGACTTCGATCTACATCAATAAGGGCGGGCACGAGCAGTATCAGGCGATTTCGCGGATGTCGCTCTGATTCGCTAGCGCACCTCGAACTTGGCAGCCACCGCGTCGGTGCGCGGCTGGTACGTGTCAATGATCGAGCCCGGATCCTTCCGATAAGCTTCGATCCACAGATGCACCATCGCGTCGCATTTGCCGGCGACAATTTCCTTCAAGAGACCACCCGTATAGCTGACGCCCGCGTGCACGCGGGCGCTCAACTCCTCGTCCGGATTCAGGATCGCGATGACCTGCCCGTCCTCGTGCGTGCCGTGTGCGGCGCCGATCAACAGCACCGGTTTCGGCGAGCCGTCGACATTCAGCGTGAATAGCCCCTTGAACGTGCCCCCGTGATCGGCGTGCCGAAGCGCGCCGATCACGATATCGATGGCGGCCGCGCCAAGTCGCGTCAAAACATCCTGTCGATTCACCGTTGCCATGATCACGTCTCCTGTTAACCGGCGTAGCGCTCCCAGCGCTTGATCGCCCGTCCCGCCTCTTCGATCGGTACTCCGGTACGACCTGTCAAAGCATCTGCGTAATGGATGTGGGCGGCCATGTAGTCATCGAAGTCGGCTGTCGGGACGCCATGCGTCAAGGCGCGCGACCACCACGAATACGCAACGGCCAGCGTCCCATCCTCGGCCGTGTAGCAATCCTTGAGCCGATCCAGTCCACCATCGTTGTGGGCAATCGCATATCCGAAGCCCTTTAACATCTCGCGTATCACAAGCGGCATCGCGCCCTTCGCAAGCGCCTTGTGCTCATCGTGATGCGCGCGAACATCATCCGCGTTATCCGTCACGAACGTCTTGCGGCAGATGCGGCATGTCGCCGACGTCGAATCCGGCGAGCTCCGGATCAGCATTTCCGCGTTTTTCAGCGCCATCTTCGATTACCCCCTCATTCTGGACGTCTCGGCCCCACACCGATCACATTCCATGTACACGATGTCAACGTCATTGCCCTGTACCGTCTGGGTATCGACCCAGACATGTCCGAATATTCGACAAATCAGCTTTGCGATTGCGCTCATTGTGTCATTTTCCCGATATTTCACCGGCAGTGGATTCTTTAGCGCTCGAGACGATGGCGCCGATGGCCAACAGGACCGTCGCGATTGCGGAGAGCAGCGGCACCACGAGCACCTCCCGAAGGACGAACGACAGGGTAACGGCCACCCCCAGTGCGAATATCGAAAGCGCGAGCGCAAAGAGATGAAACAGCCCGACCGAAATTTTCTTTCTCATTCCATGCCCCAAGGACGTGACATCGGGGCCTCAAACAAGCCCGTTATAGGTTTCGTGGCTGATGAATAGCGTTGGGCGGAGCGTGCACGCGTCAACCAACAAGCGATAGCTGTAACCGATCGGCACCGAATAATCCCCCCCGCGCCGAACCAGAATCTGGGCGCCCAACGACAGCGGGTGCGCCCCCTCTTCCAATCGCTTGAGAACGTTCAGGGCGCGCCGCAGGACGGCCGGCAAGTGGGCCGCCGCGCTCAAGTCGACGCACGCCCCAGCGACCGACGCCTTCAGGCGTGCCCGTTCCGCCGCAGCGCCGGCAGTATCACGCCGTGAGCTGGCCCTTCGACTCCGAACGACTTCGGAACCCTGTTGCACAGCGCCTCCCCCCAGATCGATCAAATCATGCCTGCCGTTGCTTCACGGTCATGCCGCAGCGCACCGGCCCTACGGCCCGAAGGACCGATGCGCCAACGCACCTGTAAGGCCCCGCATGCCCCTCGCGTTAACGGAATTCTTGCCAGTGACTTGAGGGTAGTCGTGCGTGCTAGCTGCTCAGCTGAGCCTCACGTCCACTCTTGTTCACAAGCCGTACTTTTCCTTGATCGCCTCGAGGCGGCGAATCCGGGCGCGATGCCCTTCAAGCGCATCCTCAGACACGTCCTCGATCTTAACCTTGCCATGGGCGATCGCGTCGTCCCATTGGGTGATCGCGACCTGCACTTTGAGCATCTCGCGGAGCTCTTGCTGCGCAGTTGCAAATACGGACATTTTCTTTATCCAGTTTGCCGGCTACCGGCCGACGTTCGGAGCCAATATCACCCTTAGGCGATCGTCCCGGCTCGCTACTTCGAAAACGAAATCAGCTCTTTCGGCACCGTGATGCCGTGGTGTTCTTCGATTGCCGCTCGAAATGCGTCCCACGCGTCCTCGCCACCCGGTTCATGCGTGCAGAACAGGCACTGATCCGCGCCCGCGAGCATTTCGGCAACCGTGCGGTGGACGTCGATACCGAAGCGTTTGCTGAAACGACCGACGCAGGATCCGTCGCTTCCGTTCACCCACACCGTGTCGCCAGCTGCCGATACCTCAACCTCATGGCCGCCTGCGACATCGTCGTCAATCTCTTGCGGGATCGTCATTCGATCGTTCCTTCGACATCTCGATTTCACTTTGAATGCACACACCAAGGAACTCGCGCCCTTCGGCATCACGATAGACATCTCGCCGACCCCGCCGCGCACCACCCACAAAGACTCTTTCCCCCACGCCAACGCCCGCAAGCGCAACGCGGACGATCGCGGGCAACAGCTTTGCATGTATCCCCGTCAAATCCCTCTCCAATCGTCAACTCTGAAACTCGAAGCAGCTGATACCGTCGTCGTCGATGACGTGAGCGGTGATGTGCTGACAAACCGACACCGGCTTGACCGGGCTCGTCGGCCCCTCAATATGTGCCAGTATGTTTTCGTATTGGCATGCCGGGCATACGGCCTTCGCGGCAAGATACGGGCCGATCATATCGATGGCCGTTGATTCGGGAACGAGGTGAACTGTCATTTGCGTGATCCTAGAGATTCGAAGCGTTGGCCGTCAAAACTGCGGTTGCCAGCCAATCAGCGCCCGGCTGCAGGAGCGTAGCCCCGTGCCCGGTGCGCACCAGAAACCCCTTTTTGGCGAGCCCCGAAACCGCGCGCCCATCCATGTGAGTGAACGGCACATTCGAGCCGACAGGTAGCGCACCGAGCGTCTTGCGCAACGAGCTCATAAACGTCTGCTCTCCGGGCGATAATTTCACCTCGGCATGGGCAACCACCTTCCTTGATGAATCGTCATCCAGCAAGCGCTGTGTCTGCCCCGCCCGATAACACGCCCAAGCCAACGTACCGTTGTTGACGAGATACGGCGGCGTTAAGTCGTAGCCCTTCCAGAATGCCGAGCTTAATGCGTTTCCCAAGCATCGACGGCCATCAGGATGAACGACGTCAGGATGCCGATCGCCGTACGCTCGGAGCATCTTGTCGAACAGCTTCGCCAGTGCGCTATCTGCCTTGAACGGATTACGCCTTGAAGGCTTTGGCGTCTTCGGTGCCACATTCATACCAGCATCCTTGTACGAAACAGATATCAGAAATAGCCGCGTCGCATGGCGGATCTGGTGGCCCGACGCAAACGAACGGCACGACCGGGCGAGCGGTTGTACTTACTTGCGCGGCTTTCTCGCCCTCCAGCCGTGGCCGCAGACGACTTCACTGCGTCTGCACTTGCACGCCCTACCGCCACCTCATCGATCAGGACACGCAGCGCTTGGGTCGCCAGTTCCATTCGTTCCCGATCGACAGCGGTCGCTCGGGCACACTCGGCCTCCGCAGCGTCATGCAAGCGAGCACGGGCACACTGCAGCCAAACTACCCTCTCCGCGTCGTTGATGCACGCGTGATAGTCGATGCTGCTTCGGCGGACCGCTTCGCAAATGTCTCGAAATTCAACGACCTTCATCTGCACCCTCGATTTCGAATGGCCGACCCACTTCGACCACCGAGCCACTCTACCATTCTTTTTCGTGGCGCGCCACGTTAATTAAATCTGGAATTCGTTACTCGCGGTTGATGGATGTCCCGGTGCCGCGAGAATAGCGGACGAAGTAGTGGACCGCTCCGACTAAAGAAGGTTGGGGGAATGCCGTTATCTCGCACGGAATCAGCGTGCTATTTTTGGTGCACTTGTACACCAACACCGAACACCGTCGACATAGAAAGCGTACCTAGCCACCCCCTGAGAGTACTAGGCGACGAGAGTGCTCCCCCCTCACGGTCTTCACCCACACGTTAAAAGTGCTTGAGCAGGCCGAAACCGGGGTTGACGTGGTGCACATGTGCACCTATGATGAGCCATCTTCTACACGGAGATGCGTGTACATACGCATGGCCACTAACGCGAACGTAAACGGCTAGGAAGAAGTCATGAGAATCGAGACACCCGAGAGCCAGTCCACTGCAGAGGCTGCGGACGATAAGGCGATAGTTGATCTAGCCTTGAAAAAGGACTGTCCCGCTGATTGGCTGGCCAAGGCTTGTCGTGTGGGTCACGTTGCTGCGAGTCGCCGGGAGCGTTTGAGGGGCATGCTTTCTCAGCGGTTGGCCGAATCCGCATCGAACTGATCGGAAAACTACTATGCCGGATCTCACTCTTGCTGACGCGCTCCGCCTCGCGATCAACGTCCTGCGTGACTCGGCCGAGTCACGCAGGATGCCGTCGGGTGTCGATCTGGACAACGCGGCGGCCGAGATGCACGCGAGCGCGGCTGATGTGCTGGGTGATTCGCTAGAGCAACTGCGCGGGCACGAATAGGAAAACAAAGAGAACTTGAAATGAGCACTGGGGCAAAACTGGCGCTGCTGACTCTAACGTGCATTTGCGCCGCAGCCGGCATGACACTCTTGTTGTTGCATTGATCGGAAAATTGGACAAGGGGTGGAACGTGAACAAGCAAAGTGTGTGGACTGAAGCTCGCGTATTTACGGCGACGGCGATTTTGTGTGTGATGATTGCCATAGCGTGCGCAGTCACCAAGGAATGGTTCGGCATCGTCGGTTCGTTGCTTGGCGCGAGCAACGCGCTGGCCGCGCGCTCGTTTCTCGTGCGGTTGAAGCCGTCCGCGAAGTTCGAGTAATTGACCATGGAAAATAACAACATGAAGAAAATCGCGTTGCTGCTCGCACTGGCAAGCATGATCGGGGTGAGTCAGGCCGACGAAACATGCGTAGTCAAAACGGTCAGGTTGCCCGTCGTCGAGGTGAACGATCTGCATCAGGAAATGGACATGCCTCAGACGTCCTCGACGTGCGAGAACGGCAAGTGCGAGTCGAACGTCGTCAAGATCGATCACTTTAAGACTGAACCGAGATTTGAGATTGTGCTTTCGTACAAGGGTGACACCCTCTCCTACGAGGCAAGTGAAGCGCCCGCCGGCAACACGGTTTTGGCGCAGGTTCAGGAGTGCGGCAAGAAGCACAAGCCGCACGCTGTGAAACCGGCGGCCTGACGCAACGGAAATGCCGTATCTCGTTGCGCTGATCGTTTTGTGCGCTCTCGGCGGTATTGCACAGCGCATCATTTGCAGCCGTGCCGACAAGCGCGCACGGTGAGCTCACATCTCAGAAATATCCGCCACGCGCGGCACTGGGAAACGACATCATGAGTGAGAGAATTGACGAGAAGCAGGTTCTTGACCGGCAGGTTCAAGAGTGGACAAAGGAATTGAAACGGCTGGCGAATCAGATCGCCGCCGCGAAGGGTGTCCCGAGTGCCATCGTGATGATCACTCCACGCGACGATGACTACGCTGACGTCGCGCCCGAGTTGATCGCCGAGGATGCACTGCGGGTCCATCGAGACGGTTGGCCCGAGGGGTTCGAAGTTGAAATCCTTAACCAGCTGGACTAGGATAATTCACCGCCACGCGCGGCAACAGAAAACATGACTCAAGTGTCTTATCCAAGAATGGGACCCGTTACCTCGCGGGTCAAGCAGGGAGTGTGCGCATGCTGCGAGTCGCTCGCAACCACGCGTATTTTTGTCCAGCACGACCACATGCGTGGCAACGATGACGCACTGAAGCTCTGCCATGAGCACTACTTGGTTGCCCGGAATACGAGCGGCTTATTTTCAGTGCTCGATGCGTCAAAGGCCAAGAAAGAGCGCAACGCGGCGGAGTTGGCCCAACGCATCGCTTTGAAAGTGGAGTGCCCCGCGTGCGGGAAGCGAGTTACGCCGGCGGGGCTGAAGATGCATGCGCAGGCCAGCCACGCCGACGCCGAAGTCGACGTTGCAGGTGTACTTCGAGCTTTCGAGGAGCGGGCAGCCTTGACGCTGGCGGATGAGCCTGCTGAGAACGTGCCCGCAGTAATCGTCGACGCGAACCCTGAGCCATAATTCTTGGCTGAAGTCACTCGGGAACAATGCATTCCACGCAGCGAGCCGTGCGTGGCACATCGAATAGGTCGAGCTACGTCATGAAAAGCGATGATAGAAATGGTTGGGTGGTACGGACGCCTGAAGGTCAGTATCTTTTTCCCTATGAAGGTGATGTTAGCTTTACGCCGAACAAGTCGGAGGCTGGCCTTTTCAATTCGTACAGCGAGGCGCACGAGGCTGCTGTCGATCACTGCAGCGCCGGCTTCAAGATCGTACCTGCCCGGCACGTCGCCTGAGAACGGAACACAGGAGATGAAGAAACTCATCTTGCTGCTCTCTATGGTGAGCACTGCGATGGTAACGGCAGCCGCCGAACCAGTTTCGGTGAAGGACAGAGTCGCTCTATCACCCGTGGCAGCGACTGCTTGGCGACAGATCGCGGCCGCGCTTTCGACGTCACCCTGTGGAATGACCCTCCAGACACATACGAACACCGACGGGACAACCTCGATCGACTATTCCGCGCCGAACGAGACGCTTCACTTCTGTCAGTACGTTCGTGAAAACGTGTCGCCTGCGTGCGTCGCGAATCGCTCGTGCGAGAGCTACGAGACGTGGTCAAAATCGAATGCTGTTCTCGATCCCCGCCTCCCCCATTCCCTGTTTGTGTCGCTGCTGCTCGAACGGCGTCGCACACGTACGCGGCCTTCGGTCTCGATGTCAAATTGACCACGGAAAATATGAGGAATTATTCTTTTCGCGCCGAATGTTCAGCAGATGTGGAGCGATTGCAGCACGCGCGTGCTCAACGCGGTCTGCTCACAGCTTGGGCCGTGAACGCCGATATGACTGGCCTCCCCGATGTCGGGGTTGACCTTCAGTCGACCGCGTCGCTCGATGAGCTGCGTCAAGCCATGCGTGACGTGGATGATGGCCACGTAATGCTCCAAACAATGCGCGAATGCCGTTTGACGGACAACAGCCTCGAACGTGACCTCGACCTCGGGTGAGAGTCAGGAATCGTGCGATGGATCGTCGGCAACTAGACAAGGGAAAATTTGAACAATGGCAGCTCTCGTACTGAATATTCTTTCGGCCCTCGCGGCCCTGTGTGCCGGGGTCTTGTGGTTCGTATCAACACGAGTATCTGTTCCGCACGTGGAGCCTGAGCCGATCAATGGATTTATTTCCGGTTCGATCTCCGTCGACTATGGTGACGGACGGGCCATCGATCCGTTCGCGACTGGCGACTTGCAGGCGAGGTGGAACCGCTGGGCTGCACTTGCTGCTAGTGCAGCTGCGATCTTTCAATCAGCAGCAATTTTCGCCGGCATTCAGGCGTAGCAACGGAAATCACAATGGCTCACCCTTCATCTTCCACTGTCGGATGGGCTGAGGAACTGTTCAGGCGCATCGGCAACGCAGAGCATGTCGTACGCACCGGCTACTACACAAACGGCCACGTCGGGCGTCGCGGAATGTGCCATGAGAACGTCGCGCAATGGTTGCAAGAGCATCCTTGCGATCGACCAGTGCGCGGGTGGCTGGTCGACCAAAGCCAGTTGCAGTACGGCTTCATTGATTTTCACGCGCACTCTGTCGTAGATGTGGCGGGCGGTGGACTGCAGGACGTTACGCTCGGTGTGTGCGACCCGGACTACGAATTCCTGCGCGACGAGCGGTCCGATGAGGAATTCCTGACTCACGCAAGGGCGAAGCCAACGTTACGTCACGTTGTCGATCAGGTTCGCTATGATGCATTTCAACTAGCCTTGGAGAACCCCTATTTCTCCGGTGGCCTCGACTCAGAAGAATAGCGATCCAGAAACTTCTCCGCCACGTGCGGCACTGAGTATTGAATCGACCTGACACGACGGAAAATAACGGAGTAAAGCGATGAAATTGCTTTTGCGAAATATCGGCTTTGTGTGCCATGTGGTTGCAGTCGGGATTCTTCTCCAAATCGCCTATACTGTATTTTTCGTTCCGACCGCTCGTGATTACGCTCTGTCGGTCGGTGGATGGGTCGTTGTCCCGGCTGCGATCGGGTTCGTCTTGCTGGTTGCCACGAAGAACCGTGGTGAACGGCAACGAGGTTAGCCGAGCGACGACGCTAAGATCGTGGAGTCGTGGATCAAAAAAAGGATTCAGCGACGAATCCGCACAATCACATGCACGCGGAAGTCATCGTGGGCGTAGGACAAGGAAAGCATGAAAAAAGACCAAGTTGCGGCATTTGCCCTCGGTGGCGGAATCGTTGGTGGGTGCATGGCGGCAGGCGTTGCGGGAATTACCGCTGTCACGCTCGCCTTTCTGCTAGTAGCGATCGTGGGTGGTGGCGCCCTCTACTACTTCAACCTCAAACCGGCTAAAGACGCGTAACAACGTCCATCGGAAAATATATGAACAACGCTTCAATCTTGATCATGCCTGTTGTGCTCCATTGATAGGGGAAGGTCATGATTCCGTCTTTCAGCCTCGACTCAGCTAAGGCGATCTATCGGAAAGCGATTGATCCTCGCGCGGGCAATAACGAGTCCTCCGAATGGTGGGATGAGGTGGCCGACGAGATGCGCGATGTTGTTGCTGCACGCACGATCGCAGAGGCGGCTCAGGTAATTGAATGGTGGCACCTCGACTGGACGAGCGTATCGGATACCGCTCGGGACGCCGCCAAGCGCATCCGCTTAGCCGCTCGTGATATTTATACGGCATCCCACGAACACGACGGGAAAATATCTGGCGTGCTAGCAGGTTGCGCCAATCGGTAGCCGATAACCGCCATTTATGGACAATTCAAAATGAGCGACGCTCAAGACATGCACCCGAATTTCCCGTCATCTTTCGTGCAGGATGGAGCGCTGGAACACTACAGCTCGTTGGCTGTTGACGCGCTCGACCCAATCGCGCCGCAGTTGTTCCAGTTGCGCAAGGTGGGCATAACGATCCACGTCCCGGAGGCAGTACGTAAAGCAATGCTTGAAAAGAGCGGTCAAAGTGCTGCGCGCCTCCTTGCGCTCATCGATGGTCGTTTGAATGATCATTGACAGCATAAATTTCGCGCTTGCAGCGCTAGCGATTACGATTGCAACCGCGAGCAGCGCTTGGCCCCCGCATGGCCAGCAACCGAAACAAGAGGACAAGATGAAAAAGCATTTTTTCATGGCGTGCAGTGTGACGAGCTTGGCAATTGGTTCCGCCTCGGCAGTAAATGCACTGGAAGGAAGCTCCCCGGTTCATTGGGAGTCTGTGACGACTATTTTGCTGAGCATCGTTGGTATCACCGGAGCGGTCCTTCGCGGCCACATTGAAAAACAACACGCATAGGCATCGGAAACCGGAGTACGACATGCATATCGAACGGCTCGCGTCGGGCGCCGCTGACGACGCTACGCTGCTTCACTGAAAGCATCGGAAGATCAGGATCATGGACGCGACTTGGCGTGAGTTTGACGAAGGCGAAGAGTGGTTTGCCGGAAGGGCGCTCTGGGTATGGGCGCCCTCATGGCAAGAACCACGGCTGATCACTGCAGATCGCGGAGACGACTTCGAGTGGTTCTACGCGAGCGGCCCGAAGCTTGAAGACGCTAGCTGGGAGTTCCCCACACACTGTTGCAATCCGGCGCCGCCGACACCACCGGCAGTCTGAAAGCATGGCGGCAGATTGAAAGTGCGGGAGATTGGCATGCGTCAGATTGCTGACGTAGAATTCGCACTGCTCAATGCGGCGAAGCAGATGCGCAACACGGGGACCAAATTGGCGGCAAACTGATCACACACAGCTTCTGACAGGACGCCGCTTCATCCAGCACGGCGCGATGAACGGCTCCCCATTAGGGCCCAACCGATGATCGCCGCTTCGATGGCTTCTCGCTCCGATTTATAGCTCGGCGCGATTTCGTTGAGCGCACTCGAAGCTTCAGGGCCAAGGCGCACTCGATTCAAAGTTCTACCGCCCGCCGCGCGCAACTCCTTCTCACGTTTCTCTGCACGCTCGGATCCCGTCATCGCCACACCGGTTGCCGGACGTCCGCGCTTCTGCGGCTTCTCGGCGCCACCTGTCGTCCCGGTGCTCGCCTTCTGTACGCCCGCAGGTTTCACATTGCTCATTGCTTCTTGCCCGTGTGCAAAGGGCCGCAGCTGCGGCCCGATCTCGAGAAATCATCGCAGCATCAGCTGCGCCACACCGTTCGCCCACTTCGAAGCGAAATCGCTATGCCCCATCGCCAAGCGCTCTTCACGCTCGACATCGGCCATCGTCGGCTCACGAATCCCGAGGATCCTTGCCTGACTTACGGCCGCATGAAACACGGCCGCGCGCTCGGCAACCGCCCACGCATCGACGCGCCGCGTCCTGCGCTGTCCAGCCTCGTGCACGATCGCATCGTAGATGCTGCGTCCGGGCTCACGGATCGGTCTGAATGCGTCCATCGGCATCTCCACTGAAGTAACACTCAATCCCGAAAGCCGAACTCGGCACGCAAGCGGTCATACAATACGCGCGCTTCGTGCGGCGCCAGCGAAAGCACTGCGCCGTCCTGACGTCCGTTGTACGTCACGCGAAAGACCTTTTCTCCGTCGAACAGGTTCATCCCATCGAGCGGCACCTCTACGCGAACATCAAAATTCTTGCGGCGATACGCGCGCATCTCGTCTTCAGTACTGGTTGGCATCGTTCGATTTCTCCACCATGTGAGAATTTTGCTGAGCAGGTATTTCGGGCCGGAAGAATGTCCGAATGTCCGCGACGACATCGCGGGCAATCAGCTCGAGATATGCCGCTTGCACCGGGCCGCCCACGAGCATCGGCACTGGACTTACGGCCGGGTGGCGCTGCTGCGACAACTGAATGGTCTCCGGCTGGCATAACAGCGCGTCAACGTCGAGGGATACCTGATTCCGGCACGCGAATGGCCGCGCGTCGTAGACCGTACAGCTGCCATCACCGTCAAGAAAGGTGCAAGGGGTGTCACGCCCGAAACTACCTACGGCGGCGATGCTGGCGCGCTGGATCACTCGCTCCATCTGATGCCCATACCGGTCATGGATGTGTTCAGCTTCCAGCTGCGAGATCGCGACCTGCTGGTAGCAGCAGCCCGAGCACCCCTGCTTGCACGGCGTGAATGGCGCCGCCACCGCACGCAAGTCGCTGACGAAGGTCAGCAGCTCACGCAGACGCTTCTTTCGCGAGCCCCCCATCGTACGGATCGCCGCCATACGACGCTTGAACTCGCCTTCGCGAGCCGCAAATGCCACCTCTACCTGCGCGCTCGCCTTACTGGCGTTCGCCTGCCATTCGCTCTTTCGCGCTTCCAGCCTCACGACGAACTCGCGCAGCACCTCTGCTGAATCGGCCTCATTCATTGATCGATTTGCCCGTTGCCCGAGATAGCGAAATCGCGGACGGATTCCGCGATCCACCTCTCATTACTCGAGTCGGCCCACGGCCTCGCCTCAAGATCGGCTTGACTCTAGCATCATTTATTGTGGCGCGCCACGATTATTTGGCAACCGGGGAAGCCGGATCGAAAAAGCCCGCCGCTGCGTTGCAGCGGCGGGCCGAATACCCGGGCGTCAAACTTTCCAACCGCAGTCATCAATCCATCGACGGACTGTCGAGGTCGTGCATGTGGGTTTCAGCGGCTGCTGTCTTGCTGTTGTCCATGACGGGGCGTGCCGCGCAGTCTCGCAGCGCGGCGACGACTGCGGCGTTCTGGGGAACCGAAATATCGTACGCAGCCGCGACACGGTCGGCGAATTGAGAAATCGTGATGCGCTCGTTGCGAGCTATCAGGAAGCCATACGCAGTGAGCGCGTGGTCGATCGTTGCCCTTTCTTCTACCGACGTCACACTGAATCTCCCGACGAGATTGCCGATGGCGTCACGTGCAATTGAAGGTGCGCCGATCGGCTCAATGGCGGGCTCCTGACCGATCAGGTTACTCGACTCGAACGGCGCGGCCCCTTCCTGAACCGGAACGCCTAACGCTTCAGCAAGGTCCCGAAAGTGAGCAGGAGCCGGTCGAGCCTCGGATGGATCGTCTTCGTAAATGTCGCGATCGAAGACATGCACTTCCACCCCTTCGTCAGTGCTGTACTCCACCATCCCGTCTGAATGCGAGACGAGGACACGAACGCTACGTTGCGAGCTCAATTCGCTGTTCGACGCAAGGTTGATGCGCTCACAAAGGGCGTCGATCCCGTCAGCATCCAACGAAACGTCGTCGCCGCCATCGGTCGCGATATCGTCGATATCGTCCGTACGATTCGCGGGCTCGCCCATCCCGCTGCGTTGATAGAACCGCAGCGCAGCCAAAATTGTGTTTCGCTCCCGAGTCGAACCGAAAGCGAGCTGATCACCGCCATTACCAACGGACGTGGCGACACGCATTGCGCCCACTCCCGGGCCTGCTCGTCTCGCTCGCTCGCACCCCGGAGTCAGGTCCAACACACGGTTCAGCACATCAACGGTCGCCTCGAGTTCTGCACGCGCCTCGTCTTCCACGCGGGGAAACTGTGCGAGAGACAGATCCCCTCTCGAAAGCGCTGATGAGACCTCGTCGATCCGCTTCTGAAGGATTCTCCCCGCCTCGAGAATTGATTGCTCCACCGATTCCGTCGACGCCGACCCGGGAGCGCGACCTTTTGCAATTGGTAGCGACGACTGTTCCGGCAACAGCTCGAGCGCCCACACGAGGCTCGTCTCTTCGGTCTGAAGACGAATCGCCTGCAGCACTCGCGGCTCCGAGGCAATCCTGCTCGGACGATATTCCGATTTCAGTTTCTCCTGCACACCGAGCAGCATGCCCTCGAGAGTCCGCCGGGTCAGGTTAAGCGCCGGCAGCAGATCGGGCACCAACTGCGCCCGCTCCTCTTGACGGGAGCACTGCCTCCCGTGGGAAACGACCCGCTGCGTCACCGCGAGTAGCGCGTCTGTCAACACGGGCACGTCGAGCGCGTCGTCTTCTGTGCGCTGGCTGAATGCAATCGCGTCTGCTGCCTCGACCAAGTAGACGCGCTCCACTTCCGTCCCATCGGAGCTGACGCGCTCTTCCTGCGGGCGCAACACGCCGCGCAGCAATTGAGCGTACGGATGGCGCTGCGCCAGCGCATTGAGCTGAATATCGTCCTGCATCGCCAGAACAACCTGAATCCCAGAATCGTTTACGTTGATCACTTTGGTTTGCTCATTGTTTGGTTCACTTGGCGCCCATCGACACAGGCGCGGCCTCGGCTTAGATCCTCGGATGCGTATCTGATGCCGGAGCACACCCGTTGCTTCCGAGTTCGAGTCCTGCTAAGCGCGCCGTACTGCGCACCCCGTGGCTGGCGTCGGTGAGCAGCGCGGCTCTTGCATCGCCGCTACACTTGTCGAACAACGCATCCGCCACCATGAAACGAGCGCCGCGATCGAGACTCGCCAGATCGCCGGCATCGATCCGCTCTCGCTTTGCGAGTAGAGCGTATTCAGCATCGCGCGTGAGATACAGCTGCTCGACAACACGTGCCGGCATGCTTCCGCGCGCGGGATACATCGCCGCTAAGTCGCCCGAGCTCGGGCTCGGCATAGCCCCCGCGCGCTGCTCGCGCGTCGCCTCTTCGATTGCAGCGTGCAAGGCGTCAAATGCGACCTGCCGAGTGCCAAATCCATCCAGCGTGGGGATCCCGTCACGATGCGCGATCGCGAACCACAGCCCGCTACCGATTTCGCTGTCGACGATCCCGCCGGTGTCGGGATCTCGATTCGTCGCCAATCCGCCGGGAGTAGCTTCGGTCCACCCCTCAGGCAAAGCCTGTTCGCCAAAAACTTCGCCCGCGATCGGCACGACGATTCGCTCAGCCCTATCGACAGCTGCTGACTCGCCCGCCCCGTTGACTTGCGTGGGCGCCGACCCACCGCGCACGTGCTCATGCGATCGGCGGTGCGCCATGACCTCGATGAGCTCCGCGCGCAGCTCGCTGTCGGTAGTGTGCTTGTCGAAGTCGACTTGATTGTCAGCCGCGACGTCTTCCAGTTGGTCACGCTGCATCGCACCGATTTCGAATGCAACCTCCGAGTGGATGCGGTCAAGTCGGACCAGCTCTTCGCGAACCTGATCGAGCGTAGTCCGCTCCCAATCGTCTCCGGCATGCCAATCGAGGTGACCCGAGTCGATCAGCCGCACCCATTCCCGCAAGGAGTGCACCGCCTTCGAATAGGTGTCAGCCGAGCGCGCATCGACGATCCATGGAACGAGGGCGAACCCGTGCTTTTTGCCCTGATCCGACCACCACTCCGGATGCTGATTGACGAACTCAACCACCGTGGCGAGGAGACGTCCGCTCGCAGAGCGGCTCAGCTCCGCCTGACGGACATATTCGACGATGGCGCTGGCAATCTCCTCGTCCGCCATGGAGATCGGAAAGAGCTTTTCGGCACCGCTGTGATTGCCAATGCTGAAGAGCCCGATAAAGGACCCTGCGTTGTTACCCGTCTTGGCCACGTAGTAGCCACGATCGTCTGCAGGACCACCCATCCTGCGGTTACGCCACCCGCGTTCGCGCAATCGCGCTTCAACCTGCGCTTCGCGCACGAGGACGTCCGCAGAAAAGACACCGCCGCCACTGAGAAGTTGATCGAGCTTTTGCCGCGCGACATCCGCAGCTTGACGGACCAATGTTTCACGATCATCCCCAGACAGCGAACTGTGGACGATCAGCGATCGAACCGTATCAGTGCGCCCTAACGTCGGGTCCTCGCCGAGCGCAGCGAGTGCCATCGCGACTTCATCGCGCGTGAGCAAGGTGCTTTCGGTAGATGTCATATCAGCGATCGAAAATTATCTTTAGGACTTCATTGGTTAAGCGGCATTGCGTAGTGCCCGGACGTCGCCCTGCATGATTCGCGTACATGCGACGGCGAAGTGCGACGCATCCGACTCCATCCCGACAAAATGCCTCCGCAGGTTCCGACAAGCCTCTCCTGTGGTTCCACTTCCCATGCAGTTGTCGAGAACCGTGTCTCCTTCATTCGTGAAGGTGGAAACCAACCATTCGATAAGTGCCAGAGGTTTCTGCGTCGGATGTAGCGCAACACGCTGTGTATCACTCGGGAAAGTCAACACGCTGCGCGGATATCTTTCCGTGGAGTCATAAGACAGCTCAATGAAGTTCTGCACACCGTATACGGGCGTGTCATCACGACGCTTGACCCCCGTCTTCCGAGGATGTCCCGTCGTCTTTTGAGGGTTGAAGGTTGGCAACTTGTTGTAGAACACGAGAATGTTCTCGTGCGCCTTCATTGGCATCTTCTTGCAGTTCAGGTGCCCCGTGGCGCGCGTTTTCTGCCAGATCAGCTCGTACCGCAACCATTCGAGATTGCTGACCCCAAGCACCTTGTCGAATGGAGTTTGGGCGAACAGCACGATGGCTGCGCTCTCTGTCGTTACACGACGGTACTGCTCCCACAGACGACGCAGATCAAGCGTCGTATCCCATCGACAGTTGGTTGTTCCGTACGGCAAGTCGCAACACACCATGTCGATGGAATTGTCAGGAATCTTCTCCAGCAGCTCGAGACAATCGCCCTGCATCAGAACTGGGCTATCGCTTCCCATCATCGCTCAAACTCCTCATCGTTCCATACCTATGCAGCACTAATCATGCAGATCTGTGAGGCCATGTCTCGAACGTTATCCGGGTCTCTGAGCGACGTACGGAGTGAAAGCGCGAGCGACATTTTCGTTAGCGTTGGTCACGCGGGTCGCTGGGTTGCAATCCATACCGCCGCGCAGGCATCCCGGCCGCGTACTTCGTGCTCACCGTCGGGAGAATCGGCGGGACCTCCCGTCGAGAGAGCATGCCTTGATAGCGCCCGACCCACCGAAGATGGTAAATTACTGCTAAAATTTCGACAAATTTATTGTTGTTTAAGCGAAGTCTATTTTAAACAGCATGTTTCTATATTTTATTTTGTTTCTAAATGTGCGTGGCTGCGGGACTTGTCGTCGTCAGTTGAATAGGTTCCGCAGATCCCACACCGAGTGCAAGCCGTGACTCCGACGCTTGATTCATGCAATATCCGTCGACTTCAGTGCGATCGTTGGACGAAGCGAGCGCAACATACCGAGGCAAGACATGAAGCCGCAAGATTTCCCTACCCTGCTTTCAACCTTGAAGACGCCGCGTGCGATCGCCCGTCTGGAGGAGAGCCTGCGACATCTCTCCGTTGGCCTTGAAGTCGGCCAGATCCCCAATACACACTGGACCGAAGCCAAGCAGAACATCAACGGCATCCTCGGTGATGCGTTTTCCGAGCACGTCCGGTCGACGGTGTTCGGACAGATCAAGTCCATTGAAGATCTTCCGGAGCCCGTGCAGGATCTCTATTGGGCCACCGCGCCCCAGCTCCACACGATCGGCAGTTGGACGAAGCGGATGGCGAAATTCAAGTTCGACCACCCGCTGGCCACCTGCATCCGCCAGTTCCTGCAGGAGGTGAAGCCGCTGGGCGACGCCGCCGAGCAACTCAAGTCGGCGGTGGTCAAGCGCGCACCAAAACCGGCGGAAGAGCAGAAGCCGCGTTACACACCTCCCCGAGCGTCCACGGGTGCAATCGTCAAAGTGCGCGAAGCACTCGAAGCGATTACCAAGAATTCGTACGACAAGCTGCGCGAGGGCTTCTTTAGCCGATACAAAGCGTACGTCGATCAGTACATGGCGTCTGAAGGTGCCAGCGACTCACCCACCCGTCCGTACGATTTCTTTGTCCGGAGGAAAGAGCCCAATTCAGAGGCGTTTCATATCGCCTCCAAGTGCCTTGAAGCGATGCCATATGGCTCAAAGAGCGGACAGCCGCGATTGCTGCCCAATCATGAAGCGATCCTTCACGATATCGCCGAGCGCGAGGCGACGGACATTCGCGACAAGTTCGTGTACAAAAATCTCTCTAAACTCGCGTCGATCGTCGACGCGAAAGACAACCTCGCCTCGGTCGACGTGCTTGGCTACGAAATCCAGCTGACGTCCCTGCGAGGCAGTTTACGTCTGGCATTCGAAGACGGATCGTGCTTCGACGTTCAGAATTCCGTCGTGTGGTCACGCAGCGTCCATGACAAGGTATTTCTGCGGTTCCCGCTGACGTTCCATCAGGTCGTCATGCCGGATGGCAGCAAGATGAAGCTGCCGTCAGAAGAGAAAATGAACACCGAGTTCGCTGGACGCTACTACGGTTTCGTGCGAGCGCCGGAGAGCGAGAAGCTGCTGCTGGAATCCCTCGGTCTTCGACTTGCCCCGTTCGATCACGCCCGTGGTGCCTTCATGGCCGCAGCGACGCACGCGGCTTTGACGCGACTGGCGGAGCTGCATCACGATTTCGAGGCGGATTTAAAGCTGCGGGCCTTTAAGCCGATCGACGAGATGACCGTGCCCGAGCTCGATGCAGAGCTGCGCTGGCACGACTGGACTGCCGCGATCGGCGCGACGACTCCGGAGGCATCAGCAGAGCGCGCAGCGGTGCAAGCTGCGCTTGACGAGCTCAAGCGCAAACAGGCTATTGATCAGGCGTTCGCCGGCAATGCGAAGGACAACAGTGAGCCGAGGCCCGGCGAATGAAGGTTAGCCGTTTGGGGCCTGTCGCGGTTCTGCTTGCCGCATCAACTGCGGCTAGCGCGGCGCCGACGACGTGCGCCCAGCACTTCGTTGGAGGTAGCGCGCCTGACGTCTATGTTCCCGCGCTCCAGACACGTGCACACAACACCTGTCACGAAGCCTATGCTTCGCAAGCATCCGGACTGACGAAGACCGGAATCTGGTCCGCCGAGCACCTAACGCGGAACGCTGTATACGCGGCGCGCAATGTGCCGCGCTTTGACGATTTTCGGGCTGACTCGAGCATTCCGGACGGCGATCGCGCCGAGCTCAGCGACTACTCGGGCCGGGGCTACGATCGAGGGCACCTCACCCCGGCCGGGGACGCCGCGACAGCGCAGGCAAAGGATGAGACGTTCCTGCTCTCGAACATGGTGCCGCAGTCACACGAGAACAACGGGAACTTGTGGGAATGGATCGAGCACGCGACGCGCATCCTCACACAACGTGATGGCGACGTGTACGTGGTCACCGGGCCCGCCTTCATCGGGCCCACGTTGAAGCGTATCGGCGCGGGCGTCTACGTTCCAACGCACATGTGGAAGGCCGTCTTCAGCCCAGCTCGTGGGGCGGCCGTGTACGTGACGCTGAATGCTCCGGGAAACGGCTACTCGATGCTATCGGTCGACGAATTCATCAACTTCGCCGGCATCGACCCGTTCCCCGCAATTCCGGCATCGACAAAGCACGTGGTCGGGTCGCTATTGCATCCACGGCACGATCGCGTCGACATCATTCCCGTCGCACTGACCGATCTCGCGGCGGCGGACGCCACCGCCGCCGAAACATCCCCGAAACACAACGGCGGACGACAGTACTCGAGCCTCCGTTCCGTGACGCGAACGATTTCGCGATTCTGGCGGTAGCCCGGCGCGGTTTTTTCAGGCCGCTGCCGTCGCCGGATTCAAGGCATACCGCCCGGTACTTACGCACGAGAACCAACGGTGCGTACGCACTACCTTCCGGACTTGCTCGCGCCAGTACTGCGTCTTAGTCGGGCGCTTACCTTCGATCTCGGCGTAGATCTGCGCTAGATCCGCCTCGCCTCCCAGCTGCGCGAGAGCGCGCTCGACCACACGCGCCCATACAGGCCCATTCCCGGCCGACAGTGCCTCTCGATACGGTGCACGGAGCCTCTGGACGTCCGCGACCTCACCATACAGCGCAAAGCCTATCAGCGTGCGTCTGCGATCCTTCGAAAATTGCGCAAAGACAAGCGGCAGACGCAGGCCGTCGTAGATATTGCGCGGCAGAAACTGCTGCTCGAGCGACCACCGATCCGCATACGCGGCGACACGCGCGGCCGTTTGGAAAGCATAGGCAGGAAGAATGAATCCAACGCGGCCGCCCTCCGGCAGCATCTGGTGAGCCCGGTCGAGGAATCCATCGATCACACTGAGCTTGAAAGGCGGATTGCCGAGGATAAGTGTCGGGCGACAGTTCAGTGGCTCGGTTCGAAAATCGCCGACGACGACCGTTCGCCCAGTTTCTCGTCGCGCGACATCTGCAATTGCGGGATCCAGCTCGACACCCACCGCAGGAACGTGCGAAGGGATTGCCCCGAGGAACGCCCCCGGCCCGCAAGCGGGCTCGATAATGCAATCGTGGCTGTCCAGATCTGGGAAAAAGCGATCGACAATCGCCTCTGCCACCCAGACTCGTGTCGGATACTGGCCGAGCTCGCGCACCTTATCTCGAGCATCCATGTCCTGCACAGGGTGGCGTGCGTTCAATTTGCGCGCTCGCATCGCTTTAGCCACTGCGATCTCGCCCAAATTCCACTATGACAAATCATCGACACAACCGCGATCAAAAATGCCCCGATCGCTATCGACGCCCAACTTGACCACACGACTCGCATGCCGAACCAGTCGAGCGCGTGTTGAATCATGCGCCCAGTCACAAAGCAAGCAATTGCCGCTCCGATGATGATGAAGGCCATTTCACGCAGTGACAACATACCCCCCGTTTAGCAATTGGAGCGCATCCAATCGACAAAATAGACGCCCAGTGATCGTAAATGTACCATTTTGACTCGTTGGCATATATCTTTTTCTTCCCATGCGTGGCAACATCCAAAACACGGCTCGTTAGCGAGTCGCGCAGGACGCAATTCGACCCATTCAACGGATAAGGGAATATGACCTCGAACTATCTCAAACTGAGCCAGCAAATGCAGGAACTCGCAAACCAAGCCGCAGCGGCGCGCGAGGCCGAGGTGCCGGCTGTTATCGCGCAGATCCGCGAACTGATGGCCACGTACAACCTGACCGTCGCCGATCTTGGCTTCACGGCCGTGGAGAAGGCTGCGCGTAAGAGCCGTGGCAAAGCCGCCTCGGCTGCCGAGAAGGCCCCGCGTCCGCCGAAGTATCACAACCCCAAGACGGGCGAGACGTGGTCGGGACTCGGACGCGCGCCGACGTGGATCAAGGATGCGAAGAACCGCAATCGCTTCCTCATCGAGCAGCCGGAATAATGCGATTGTTGGCATCAGTAGTCGTGCATTCGATACATGCGGGCGCGACTACTGATGCAGCAGCGCTATCGACCATCCTCTGGTCGGTTTGATTGCAGGCGTACAACGCTATTCTTCGAGCTCTGGGCTGCTTAGGGGCCGCTCACCCCGAAAGGCTCTTTCCTGTTTTTCTCGTTTTTTTAAAGACGGGCTTCTAGGCCTCATTCCCGGGTTCCCCGATCTCGCTAATTCGCAAGTCACGGCATCGTCGCTTTGGGTTGCGCAGCCACCCTTCAAACGAAGAAAAAACAGACAAAGAGTCTTGGGGTTCAGCGATATCACACCCCTGCTCGGCGTCGAAGCGACCGCTTGGTTTGCGAACGAACCAGCTTAGACCCGCTATCGCTTAGCACTACCGATTCTCACACCGCCCATCCGGTGGCACCGGATCGACCAGCACCGCGACGAGTACGTACCCCTTAAAGCGCTGCCCGATTTCATCCTGAAACAGACGTGCCGCCTCCCTGTCGGTCTGCGCATCGAATAGTCCATGCACCGGACGTATCGCGTCAGCCGACCCTTCTTTCCGGAGAATGCCGGAGACCATGAACCGAGTGGGTTGCTTCGCCTGCCAATTGATCAGAGGGCCGCTTCCGACCTGACCGGCGTGCGCAGTCGCCTGCGCCATCGCGAAGACCAACCCGCATAGAACAGCTCGCATTCTTACTTTCTCCCCTTCCCGACCGAAGTCGCTCGTCGCACTGGTTAGCAGCACCTTTAGATACAGACGAGACCTAGCCGGACCGTTAGTTGCGTTGAATCGAGTAGCACTTCTCCGGGACCAGCTCTACGGCTCGATATCTCCCGAGCCACTCGATACCGCCAACGCGATCCGGTTGCCGGGAATGTCTTCGGAGTGGAATCCCGCGACTTTCTCCGCGCGCCGCATTGATCCGTCGTTCGGCGTCCACGTGCTCGCGACCTTTTCGAACCCGATTTCCATACGTTGCGCCAGCGCTCCCACCGGCCAGTCGACCACTTGCGGCTCTTCGAACTCGAGGGTCACAAGCGGACCGCCATGATCAGCCCTGAGATCGACGATCGTCGCGTCGCCAGACCCTCCACTCATTCTCGCGCGATGACCGACAACAAACCCGCCGAGCTGGTAGCCGATCGGCTTGCAATAGCGTACCGAGCTGGCCGCCAAGACACCCAACTCGGCGACCTCCGCAAAGGCGTCCTCGTAGGTGGTTTGGACCAGCTTAGTGTATGAGCGCTCACCCATATCGTGTCCGATATACCAGAAGCTCTTTACGTCTCGAGAGTCCACGCAGATTCCGATCCACCCCGAATTCAGGGGATCGCCGGAGTGCGCATCGTGGATCAGTACATGAGTCCCGACGACCGTCATAAACGGCAGTGCATGGGGGTCAACGATCGAGTCGACGGGTGCGTCAAGTCGCTCACGAGCGGCCGCAACCGCGTGCCTGATGGTGTCGGCTCGCCCATGGTCCTCGAATTTGACACCCTCCAGCTCTTTCAGCAGCACGTCGGCCCGACTTGCGGTCGGATCTTCGTTCAACTCGCCCAATGCGATCAAAATTTCCTCTCGGGATACACACGTACGGTTCATGTCCTTTTTCATTCTCGCCTCGGTATATGTTGGCTGCTTCGGATATCCTGTATTGCCTTCAAATCGAGCCCGTAGGACCCTCTTCCGGATCGGCACCCCCAACCGTAGTGGTTTGGCGAATCGATCTCACCCAGCTTCCGGATAGGCGCTCCAATGCGTGCGCGTGCGTTTCCCGCTGCGCATCAGAATTTGCAGCGATCAAGCAGAATTCGTGGAAGTGCCTTTGGGCCGCGATGTTGTGCGGACTGCTACTCGTCACATCCATCAGCGACGGAAACCCAAGATCGACCGGGCATGCCACAACCTCGATCGCCCCACCACTGTGACTCATCAGTTGCGCGACAGTGGACTGTGCTGATTGAGCGAACCTGACGTGGATTTCGATCCGTTCACTCGACTCCTGCCTCAACCGATCGATCTGAGCAGCAGATTCAGCAATTTCGACGCCACATGCGCGGATTTCATCGAGAAAGACCGGATGCAGAGAGGCACGGCCATAGTGTAGGAGCTTCATTTTTCGCTTCACTTCAGTATATGAATAGGCATCCTTAATTAATCTGTCTGCTACCGTCGTCTTCCCCGCTCTTCCCTCAACCCAGCGCTACGCCAACCTCATCGCGGTCATGCGAAGCGAACGATGCTTGAAGTGCACTATCCGCGATCAAGCCTTCAATCTCAGTCGAGTAGAGATGAGGCATACCCGGTAGATGTTGTTCGCTGGTGGTCCTGCCGTCGCGGCATCGTTCAGCAATTTGCGCGTTCAGCTTGCTCAGCTCATCATCCGCGAGCGCGCGAATCGCAACCCTCATGGACTCGTCAAGGCCCCGCGCAGTGAGCAGACGCGTCAACGAGGTGCCGCTTCCCAGTGCAGCCTCTTTGAGCGCAACGTAGTCGTCGTGCAATGAAGCCAACTGAGGTTTCTCGAAAAGAATCTTTGCTCCCCGAACAATGCCGCGCGGATCCTTGATGGACACACGGCGTTCGGCAATGACGCCGGTAGCGGCGAGGCTGCTAGCCGAGTCCGCAATTCCCAACTTCTTCGCCCCGGGGTAGCTCAATCCACGAGCACCCCAGACGAGCTCGACAGTCTTCCGGTAGATCGACTCACTGCCTCCGGCAGCGGCGAAGGAGTGAATCACACGTCGCTCAGCACACGCGAACACGTCCGGCGAGCTCCGAAAGGTATCGGGCGAGTGAAGCACCCTCAGAAGAAGCGCATCGTCCGGGTAGGAGCTGAGCGGCTCGTACTCAGAGCGCATCAACGACAGCGGAAGCGGTAACGTGTATTCGTGCTTTCGCCCGTGCTCATTTACGAACCACGCGGTCCGCGCGCCACTCGCCGATTGCGTTGCAACGGCAGGCTCGAGCACGCCAAAAACGTGGTCGCGGTCCGGTGGTACCACAAGCCTGACGACCAAACCTCGTTCAAGCGCTGCTCCGATATCGACGACCTCGGAGTTCACCTCGAGCGGGATGGCACCCACCGGACCAATCATCTCAACTCCCTATCATTCCAAAGCCGGGCCGTCGGCGCCCGGGGTATTGGTGTAACGTTGGAGCACGCGTTCTGCATGCTCCTGATAGATTTCCTCGCGCGCAACTTCCTGCAGCGGCCGGATCACTTCATCCATCCCAAAGAACCCAACCGCAACCGACGCCGCCTCAACTTCGGAGACGGCCGTTTCTGCCAAGTCTGCCGACACCTTTCCTTTTGACAGGCTCGCTTCGAGCGATTGGCGAACCGACTTCATCAGGTCGACGTACTCGCGCTCCGCACGGATCAACCCGACGCTGCTATCGTTCTGGCGAGCCCAGTAGGCGTTCGCCGCGTGCGCCGCGAGGCGATTCTTGACCGTAGCGAGATCGTCCGAGACTCCACCGATGCTTTCGAAGCGGAGCTGGCCGCGCTCGGACGCGACACTTCGATAGAACTGCATCGCACGCTCGTCGTTGCCGAATGCGCGCACAATCTCCTCGACCCCAACCCGGAACGCCTTCGCTCGATATTCCGGCGCATGGCCTACCAGCTCCCGCGCTGCGAGCTCGGGAGCAATCGGCTTCGCCTTGGCGATCGCCGCGACCACGGATTCGAATGGCACATGCGCGTAGGCTGCGTCGATCAGGTGTGCGCCAAACTCACGCGGCGACAGGTTCACGAGCGGCGCTACGCTTTCGTTGCCGGTTTGCGAGGTCGAAAAGTACATTTGATATCTCAGAAGTATTCGGGCCACCGGCCCATATTCGTTACGTGAGCGCCGCCTCCATCCCGGCATCCGGACCTTCCGGATGGCGCAACTCGGCGAGCGTTCGGGCAGCCTTCTGCGCAACGGTCACCCCGAACGCGGCATGCAGCATCTTGCGCGACTTCGGCACGTTCGCCATCTCGGCCAGAACGTCGACCGGGGTGTGGCTGTTGTCGGCCACCGCCTCGAGCTCTCTCGCACCGAAAACGACGTCGCGAGTGCGCGCGATCTTGCGCAGCACATCTGCGCTCCGCACACCCGGCAGGGCCGTGAGGCGCAGGGCGTTGTCGTACGTGGTGTCGACGAGCTCGTCACACAGTTTAACGTAGGGGCTCTGGGGGTCCGGCGCGAATCGGGACTTCAGCGCGGCATTGCGCGCCACTTCGTGCCGCACAATGGAATCGTCCGACGAATTCAGCAGCTCGCGCATGAGGCCCGGCTCGAGCGAAGGATTCGACGCCAACGAGCGCATCACGTGGACATCCGCCGCGAGGGTGTCGTCATGTGCGATCACCCGTTGCGATTTTTCGGGCAGATGCGGATTCTTTGCGAGCTCCTTGATGACCGTCGGTTCGTTGATGAACATGCTGGTCAGGTAGTGAAGCTCGTGGGGATCGTCCGACTCCTTCGCGACTCGCAGCGCCTCTCTGATCGCCTGCGGACGAGCCTTCGGCTCTTCGCGGCTACGCGCGGCCTTCACCAGACGATTGATCGCCTCCTCAGCTTGCGCCATGCGCATCACGCCGACGGTCGCCGCGCCGAAGCGGCGGCCGTCGATCTGAAGCGCCTTATCGGCATGAAGTCGCTGCCGGCGCACGAGGGCACCCATGTCCGCGAACGAAAGGTACGCCGGGGTCGGCGTCGGGGCGAATTCCGATACAGAAAGGGACGGATTCATGATCAGGCTCCTACGCTGACACCGCTGTCCACGAGCTGCACGTCTTTTTCCGTGAGACCGATCTGGTGCAGGGCAATCGATCGGTAGTCCGCCTTGAACGCGAAATAGTAAATGCCGTCAGCACTGGAGTGACTGATGGCGCCGGGACCGGTCGCCCCCGATGCCTGCGCCGAGAGGTAGCGCTCTGCGACACCTCCGAGCTCGGCCAACCACTCGACACCCGCGTCGCCTTGTTCCCAGATCGACTCGAGGCTCACGCTCTCGACGTCCGTACGCGCCTCTTTGGTGTAGTCGCGGACACCAATGACGTCGACGCCCGGGAGAATTTCCGCGAGGAGAATCGGATGCGATGTCGACAGTACGAGCGCATCTGCCGCCTCGATCAGCATTGCGATTCGCGATGCGATCACGGGACCCAACACATTGGGGCCATATTCCGGCGCCGCCTCGGCGAGCGAAGCGACGAGGCGTGCTGCGATGGAGTGGCGTTCGGACGGCTGCATTGATTTCCCCAAGTCTCGATTGAACTTGCGCGCCATGGCGCATTGACACCGATTATACCGAGGGGCCTTAAAACGGCAAAAAAATAACGCGTTTTATGGTTTTCTTGTAAAATGTCAGTCAATTAGGATCGATTTTAATATATTTTTTTATATCGTTGGAGCCCAGCGATGGCGAACCCGTTTACCCCGAGCCCGACCGACGCAGCCGTCAAAGTGCTGCAGATGATTTTCGGGGATGTGATCACGCATCTCGTGTCCGGAATGACTCCCGGCGCCGCGAGCAATGCTGCTGCAACGATGTTGGGTGTGGCCTTCCGCTACTTCAATGGCGGCGTACTCGTATTCGGGTCGTTCATCCTGACGTGGGTCACCATTTTCGGGATCGCAAACTCTGCGAACGATGGCGAGGTTCTTGGCAAGCAGTGGTCAACCTTCTATACCCCGATTCGGACAGTCTCAGCTGCAGCAGTGTTGATGCCAACGTCCAGCGGGTTCGCAGGTATCCAAATCATCTTGTTGCTTGTTGTCACTTGGTCGATCGGGTTCGCGTCGAATATCTGGACGGCGGTTGCAACGTACAGCATCTCTCAAAGCATCACCAGCGCGGCAACGAGCAGCATCACATCGGATCCGAATTTCGAGTCGAACATCGCTTCCGCGATTCGTATGGGAGCGTGTGCGCGCGGCGTAAACAATGCAATGGCGACGCTCATGCCCGACTCGAGGATCAACCTGCAGTTGCAGACCGCCCAGTCCAAGGACCAGCATTTCGGCGAGACAACCTACGTCACAACCTACACTTACGCCGATCCGAACTGGGCCGGGAGTGCGGCCATTTGCGGCACGATGACGCTGACCGACAGCTATCCGATCGTAAGCAACGCCGTAAATTCGATCTTCAGCGGCAATCCTTCCAGCGGGAACACCTCGTCGAACACCCAGACAGCCGACATGCTGCGTCGTAACATCGCGGATGCTCGCAACAACTTCTTCACCAGCGTATTCCAGCAGTTCGTGCCGAATGCCGTGTCGCAGATCGCGAACGCGGCGGTCAGCACTGCGGATATCCAGTTGAGTGCTACCGCACTTTCAAACGCCATCGCTGCTGAAAAGCAGCTACTGGCCGGTGATGTGCAGCAAGCCGTGCTGCAGACGATTTCAGGGCAGAACAGTAGCTTCGTCAGCACGATGACGAGTCAAGGCTGGATCTTCGCAGCGTCGTACTGGACAGATCTGGGACGAATCAAAGACGCCGTGCGTACAGCAACGACGTCGAAGGTCAACTTCACGGCCGGAAGCAACACGCTCGAAAACCTGTTGCCGCCCGGGGTCGTGCTGATCGCGGCTAACGCAACCATGGCGAGCGTTTCGAATCTGGCGACGCTGCTCACGAATAAGGCGCTCAGCACGGCGTCAAGCAATGCCAGCACGTCGACTCCGGCCATCCCGTCGCTCCAGACCACATTCACGCTCAACGACTTCACGGACGGCGATAGCGCTACCAAGACAATGTTTGGCAAGTGGTTCCGGCACCTCGGGACCTCGCTGATCGCGGGCATGGTTAACTTCCTCGGCGATCCGAATGAGGATCCCGTGATGCAGGTTAAGAGTCTCGGCGACTGGATCTCTTCGTTCGCCGAAGGTGTCTTTTTGCTCAAGACAACGGTGCACGCAACGCTCGAAGGGCTCGGCGCGACCGCAGCCAGTTCTATGCTGCCCGGCACCTCTATTGCGGCAGGTTTTGCGAAGGCAGCAGCGGTGTTCTTCACCGACATGTTCGCACTCGTATCGCCGTCGCTCTTCATGTTGATGTACGCGGGCTACTTCCTCGGAATCTGGATTCCGATGGTTCCGTTCTACGTGTTTGCAATCGGCGTTGTCGGATGGCTGGTCTTCGTGATTGAAATGATGGCCGCTGGTGTGTTGTGGGCCGCCGCACACACGACGCCCGCACGCGACAACAGCTTCATCGGCAGTCAGATGCAGGGCTATATGCTCGTGATGTCTGGCTTCTTCCGACCAGCGCTGATGGTAGTCGGCCTCGTCGCAAGCAATGCGGTCCTCTACCCCTCGATCGCATACATCAACGCGTCTTTCATCACGCGCGTGCAAGCGATCCAGCAAGACACCGTGACAGGGCCGCTATCGATTGCAGCGTTCATGCTGGTCTACTGCGTGATCATCTTCGCCGTATTCATGCTCGTCTTCAGTCTCCCGCAGACGCTTCCCGATCGGATCCTCCGTTGGATCGGAGCAGGCGTCGGTGATCTGGGTGAACAGAACTCGATGGGCAAGATCGAAGGAAGTGCGAGTTCGCAAGCACGTACCGCGATGATCACGGCTGCAACGAAGCAGTCGCATCTGTCCCAAGCGCGGCAGAAACAGCGTGACGACGACGCTCGTCGTGCCTTTGCGGCCGCTGACGAGTCCGTGAAACAAAGCGCCCTCGACACTCCGGCTACGGAGACGGGTCCCGGCCCGTTGCGCATCGAGTAATTCCCGTCACGGGCCCTGAGCGATTCAAGAACGTAGGTCGCGAGTCCTGTAACATTTCGGTCTCGTACACCTACGTTTTCCGACCGTGACCCTCTTACTGAAAGACCTAAGCGCCGAGCTCAAGGAGCTCAATGTGCGCATCGCTGACGCGAAGCGCGAGGAAAAGCGCGCCGCGCTGGAAGCATTCAAAGTACTGGTGGATTTGTACGGAATATCGCAAGAGGAACTGCTGCTGGCGCTGGGCTTTACGAAGGCAAAGCCGACTCGCGCCCCGGCAAAATACTACGACCCGTCCTCTGGTAAAACATGGTCCGGGCGTGGCCCCACACCAAAGTGGCTTCAGGACAAGAACCCCGATAACTATCTGGTCGACCGCGCGCCGAAAAAGTGGTGGCCCGGGGAAAATTCCTAAGCTGCCAGCGACCTTGCGCCGCTGGCAGACCGTCACTCGGGTTTACAGACCCGGCGCATCGTCAGTCGGGATGTACCAGTCACGGCTCTTCCGTGCCGCAACTTGCGGATTTTTGCGCGGATCCTCGTCGAGATATCCCGTCGACAACATCTCCCCGACCTCCGCATCATATGCCTTGGTCATGGCGGTATAAGCCCGCGTGCGCACTTCATCGACGTCGAGCCCCAACGCACTAGCGAGATCCTTTGCCAGCGCATCGATCACCTTGCGCGATGCATTCGAGACCGCCCGCAAATCGTTGTACTCGCCCGTCAGAGCTTTCAACTGCGAGCCAACGTCACGAAGCTTGTCCGAGCGCACCGCGATCGCCCGCTGAGCATTCTTCAATGCAGCGCCCGCGCGATACATGTCCGCTGCGGCGCCGGTAGACGCTTCACCAGCTGCAGCTTTGATCATCGAGAGATCCTCGAGTGCGCCTTGTGCATCTTTCGCGTTCATTCCAATCATGTTCTTCTCCAGTGGGACTACCGTCCCATCGATATCTCATGCTATCACGCTGTTACGGCTCGAGAGCAGGTCCTGCGGGCCGTGCAGCAGTGCGCCGCCGTCGCTGCGTGAAGATCGCGGGATCCAACGTCATTTGCCCCGACACGATGCCCTCTGCGAGCTTGAATGCTGGTCGCAGGAGCTCAAGATCCGCCTCGCTAACACCGCACTCATCGACGTACATTCCGCGCCAAGACGCGCTGACGATGGCCGCCATCTCTTGGAGCGTCTCCCAAGCCTCGACATGCTCGTAGGCAAAGACTGGCGCATCCGCAACCAGATTTTCCGGCAACGCTACGCGCGTACGCCTGTTCACGGCCATCGCTTGGACAAGTTGCGTTTGTGGAATCGCGACTATGTCGTATGCCGGCGACAATGCCCATGAAGTATCCCGAAAAATAAGTCCGTGGTTTCGGGGGTGGTCGTCATAGTTGCCGACCAAGGCGTTGTACGCCATCCGGCGCCACAATTCTCGCTGTTGATCTTCCGCCCCTTGGTGACGGTCGCCGCACCACCGCCTCAGCTCGTGAGCAAGCTTCGGATACGAGCGATCCGGATCTTCTCGTGTGACGTCGCTGCTCAAGCGAAGTACCGTCGCAGCGCTCGCAAAGAGCGATCGCTCGACGCCATCGTCGACCACATTGCGATCGAATCGCTTCACCAGCACGACTTCGTGCACGCCGATACGTTCGAATTGCACTTCTGCCACGTCGATGTTGCACTGCCTCGCGAGCTTCATCGCGACGTATTCACGCGCAGGCAGCAACCGCGCGCCATTTCGGGGCTGCAGTTTCGCGATCCACCACTCTCTCTTTCCATCTACCTCACGTGAAATTGTCAGCTTCGGCTTCTCGCCACCGAGGCTGGTTCCGTCTTCATCACCGGTCAGTTGCCGTACCAATCCGGTGATCGATTCACCGACATCCGTGTTTGCGAGTCGAACTCGAAATTCTTGCTCACACGGCGGCACGAAAGATATTTTCCGCTCGATCTCGTCGGCCCCGCAGACTTCGATCGCCCCGACACCATCTCCCGCAGCAAAGTCCATCCGCTCGATCTCGTCGAGCGTTTGATTCCCGTGCTTGGCGTTCAAGAGGTCTAGACCAAAACCCTCTGGCGCCGCGTCGCGCAATACGCCAAATACACCGTTCATCTGGATCGTAGTCGCCGGTCTTGTCGAGCGCGAAAACGGCAGATTCATCGGGTCGATGGCGATCGCATCGGCTCTGTTCCGATACTCGTCAGAGTAAAGAAATCGCCCCAACCCCGGCTCCCAACTGAAGGTGCCACACTGTACTGGCATAACCGAACCCGGAAGCCAGACCCAGACAGGACGTTCGCGCTCAGCCATGCGCACCTCGCTGACGGCGTTTTAGACTGCTCATCGCGGCTCTCTGGATCTCAGCAGACTGCTCGGGCCGGACAGCATCGCGAATTCCGTCGAGGAGATCCATCACCCAAAGGGCGTTGAGAATCTGCCCAAACGATACGGAAGGTCTACCCTTCTCTATGTTGACCACGGTGTTGACGCTTGACCCCATTTTTTCGGCCAAATCGGCTTGCGTCCACCCGCGCGCGCGCCGCGCGAGGGCCACCGTCTCCCCGAGCGAGGTGACGACCTCCTCGGCCTCGAAGGGCAGCAGTTCCGAACGTAAGGACTTTTTCACAATAAACTCAAAGAAATGTCGCGTAGTTTTGAGTTTAACCAAAATTGCGCCAATTTCAAGGCTCTTTCGAGCTTCCCAAATTGTGTTGCTTTTTGGAGGCTATTTTTGAACTGGCCCTACATAAATTTTCGCTCGCGCCAATCTACTGTGCAGCGGGAGCGTCAGTTGATAGAGCGCAGCCGGTCGGCGGCCGCTCGTGCCTCGGGGCCAAGCGGGACGACGCTCTTGCGAATGCTGTCGGCGTGGTCGATCTGGCGGCGACCGCGCACGAGCTAAACGATGAATTTGCGGAATTTGTGGCAGTCCGGAAAACGGCTCCACATCACGTGGACGTCTCGTAGGGAGGCGCCGCTACTTCCGGCAATTGCGTCGGGTAGATGACGCGCCAATTGCTCATAGAAGTACAGCGCTTGGTGCCGAACGATTGCGCATCACGGAGGCGGGGAGCTCCGCGTGCGCATAATCCTCCTGAGGCGACGAATGGCGCTCAGTGCAGCAGGAGCGGCGCAATAGCACGCATGACTGCCTGAGCGCCTGACGGGGTCAGATGCGAACCATCGAATGAGACGATCATGCCTCGCCCCGCTCCAGTGCGCGTCAGGCATTCGTTCCCGTCACACATCGCGCGATAGGCCGACACATACTCGATGCCGAGTTTCTTCGCAACTTCCTCGCCCTCGCGATCGAGCTGACTGGACCTTGGGTCGACACCATAACTCGAGCGAGCCGGAAGCTCCTGATGGTGCTGGCGCCAGTAGACCCAGTACAGCGTTGGCAGCGGGCTCTCCCACGTCGCAACCTGCCCCAGTAAGACAATCCTCTTCACACCCGCTTCGCGGGCCTCTGCGACGGTTCTAGCGAGACCCGCGAACCGATCCTCGCTCCAATTGGCGGTGAGCACCAAGGTGTGCGGCTTCGCTGCCTTCAGCGCATCCAACGCAGCCGCGTTGATCCGGCCGCAGCGATCAGTGCCACCTAACAGTGGCGGGCAGCCGGAAGCGCTGAATTCTGCCACTCGGACGTTCGTCCCGGTCCGCTCGTCGCGGAATCCCGGGTAGATCGCTGCAGCTCGCGAATCTCCCCAAAGGAACACCAGCGGTGCTGCCCCCTGCTCGACACACTCTGGCGAAAACGATTCGATCGGGCCTTCGAGATAGCACGTTCCCCGGCGCCATTCACGACCAAGATCGAAGTGGATGCCGTCCGCAAACTTCTCGGTGAGATGAGCCATGCGAAATTCCAAGCCGTTGCGGTCGAAGGCGTTGTAACCCCCGAATCCGGCACCCAGCACGAGCACCAACAAGGTCACGGCCGCCGATCTCGACCACCTCGAACGGCGAATCGGCAACTCGACGAAGCGATAGGTGATCCACGCAGCGGGAAAGGCGATCGCAACCGCCGCCGCACGCAGGTACCACGCCGGCACTCCCGTCGACATCATCCGCAGGAACGACAGCAAGGGCCAGTGGAACAAATACAGCGGGTAGCTGATCAATCCGACCATCAGGACCGGACGAGTGGCGATCCGTCGCATCAGCGGCGAATGCTGCCCGCCTTGGACGACGAGGTAGGCACCGACGGTCGGCACGAGTGCCCACCAGCCCGGAAAGGTCAGGTGCGAGTTCATCAGCACGATCGACGCAATGAGCATCGCAATGCCTGCGACGACACCTGCGTCGGCGTGACGCACGTCCCGCTGCCCCCTGCCGGCCTCTCGATACGCGAGTAAGCTGCCGATCATCAGTTCCCATGCACGCGTAATCGGCCAGTAAAAAGCAGTCGTCGGATCGGATCTGACAATGATCACGCAGGAGGCGAACGATAGAACGCCCAGAACTGAAATCGCCCACATCGGCGACCGTCTCAGACGAGTCACTGCCCAGAGAATCAGCGGCCAGAACAGATAAAACTGCTCTTCCACACCCAGCGACCAGAGGTGCAGCAGCGGCTTCAAGTCCGCCGACGCATCGAAGTAGCCCGCCTCCTTCCACAGTACGAGGTTCGCGACTGATAACGCACCGCCTGCGATGTGCTTGCCCAGCGCCCCGAACTCGTCAGGCAGGAGGTTGAACCAGCCCATGACATACGCGCCGACAAGGACGATCAAGAGCGCCGGTAAAATCCTCCGAATCCGTCGACTGTAGAAGCTCCCGAGAGAGAAGCGGCCCTCCTCGAGCTCGCGCAGGATATGCGACGTGATGAGATATCCGGAGATGACAAAGAAAATGTCGACGCCGACAAAACCGCCCGGGAACACCCCGGGAAATGCATGGAAGACCACGACGCTCACGACTGCAAGTGCGCGAAGTACATCGATATCAGGTCTATAGCCGGGCGCTGGTCGCACGTCGGTATGCTTCCTCGAGGCGCGCATTACCGATGCGGCGAGGACACTATTCTGGTCTACAGTGTTCATTTGGAATTTGGCGCACAACAGCGATTGGCACGATCGCGAATTGCCGCATTTGAAGTTCTCGTTTCAGCCGCCCTGTTCGCGGCATGGTTGCGCCCCCGGTCTCGACGGGCGCGGCGCAATTTTAATTGGTTGCTGTCGTCAACGTAGTAGAAGTGCGTCTTCAGTTCTTGCGTGGCACCTTGCGCGATTTATCGGGCACCTTCAGCAGTGCGACCAGATCGGCTGACGTCGTGACTCGATATTCGTCGGACACCGCATGGACCGACGGAGGCGTGATGCTCCCCGACGCATCACGGGAGGGTGATGGGTAGGCCACAGCGATCTCGCTCGACGCGTGCGAGACTGCCGGCGATGGATGCTGCCCAACTTGCTTCGACGGCCGAGACTTGAGGAGCCGCGCGTCCTGTAGGTCGCGGCCCAACACATCCGATGCAGCCAGCTTCTCCAGATCGCCCTCGAGACCCAGCACTTGCATGACGGAAAGATAGGCACCCATCGTCACCCCGGAACCGCCCGCCTCCAATGAGCGAAGCGTCATAGGCGACATTCCGGCACGTTCCGCGACCTGCTTTGCCGTCAACTTGCGACGCAGGCGCGCCAACTTCAGCCTCTCTCCAAAGTCGACGAGCAATCGATTGGCTGCAGGCAGCAGTGGAGCAGTCTTCTTGGCCACGATAGTGCTAATATTCTATTGATATTCAAATGAAAGCGCCAAAATAATAGCACCTCTTGAGGCGACCGTGTGAGACTTCACCTCCCAGTCGGGTCATCAATCGAACGCAGGAAATATGCTCGTTGACTTCGGGCTGGAGGCGAGCATCTTCCGCCGCTCGCACATCGCGGTCCCCGCACTCTTCGGTAGCACGGGGAGCCCCATCACGCTTCAAGCGCTACGGCTTCCATCTCGGGCATATCGGCGATCGCCGTCCACTTCCAGTCGTTCTTGGACTGCCCTTTCTGCTTCGTCTGGACGAGCATCTTCTCACGCGCCTTCGTCCACGCAAGAGCCTGCTCCGATACCCGGAACTTGGTTGCAGACGCACGCCACTCGCTTTCGTCGAGGCCGAGAATCACCTTTGTCCCACAGGACATCATGAATCCGTCCGGGACATGCTTAGGACTCTGCGTCGCAACGATCAGCGAGAGGCCGAATTTTCGAGCCTCGAGACCGATCTTGTTCATGATGTTGTCGGGATCATCATCGGCGTAAATGTGCCCTTCGTCCGCGATGATGATTTCGACCACGTCGTCCTGCTCACCCCGCTGGATGGCATTCAAGAAGATCTCTTCCATCTTGAAAAGGCCGGCAAGGCGCCGCTCGTCGAGCAACAGTGCGTTGGTGACATAGCGCCACACCATCACATTCTCATCGTGAGGAGCCGGCTCGGTCTTGAACATCCCCATCGCGTCGAGGTTTTCAAGTCGATCCACGACCGAGGACAACACGTCAGTACTGCTGTACTTCATCAGCGTATCGATCTCTCTCCCGGTCTTGATCGACTCAACGTACTGCGTAAACGTATCAATTGCGGACTGCTTCTTTTTTTCGATTGTCGCAATCAGCGCCTCATCCTCGACGAGCTTTTCGCCTCGCCGCATGGCTTCGAGCACCGAGCTCTGGTACTGCCCCGACGCGCGCTGAAAAATTTCGAGGTTCGTGATGGCCTCTTCATCGGCCCCGAGAAATGATTGAGCGAGGATTCTCCGAGCATATACAAGCGCATCGCGGATCGACGGCTGAGTGCGGCCGAGCGTCTTCGGCTGCCAGCGCGTGATGCCGCCGTGGTATTTGTCCGGTTGTATCCACCAGCACATGAGCCCCGGTTCCCACCGTGCACCGAGCGCCTTCGCCTGATCTTTCTCCGCGCGAGGAACGTCGATGTACAGACGGTTACTGCCATCGGATAGAAATCTCGCGCTGTCCGGATCGATCATCCACGTGGAGGGATCATCTTGATTGAAACCATGACTGGCGTAGAGATCAGCAAGCAAGTTCCGAAGGCAAGCCTCCTGCTTGTTTCCAAGCCGACGCATCACTCGATTCATCGTTGTGATGAAGCCTTGGATTTGTTTTCTGAGGCCTCCGAAATGCGGATCCGGATTGACCCGTAGCGGATTCACGAGCCCGTAGGGGCTTTGTTCGGAAAAGACGACGGTGCTAGCACCCGGGATATCGATGTCGCCGTGGACATCGATCACATGTACTCGCAGCTTCTGCCCCGGAGCCAGCGTAGATGCAACGTTCGAAATGATCTTCTTCAGGGTGTACGTCTTGCCCATCCCGGAAATGCCGGCGACGATCATGTGAGGGTTCACGACTTGTGTGGTATCCCACACAACCGGAACTTTCTTGCCGCGACTCAGCTCACCGGCTTCGTACCCAAACATCGCTTTCATTTAACAGTCCCTCGTATGCATTCGCCTTCAGGCGTTCGGCTCATCCGGCGCCAGCCAGATGTCGTTGTCAGCTGATTCGTACTGATGTCGGGTCGCTTTTGCCTGACCTGCGAGATAGTCGAGGTCCGGCATCGCACCCTCCATCGACAAGCGTCGCTCGACACCGAGCTCCACAGCCACGCGACGCAAGCTCGGATCGAGCGATCTGTTCGAGTAGAACAGCGCGTTCCGCGCATCCAGCGTCAACTTGGTCGACAATGCCAACGACGCATTGGCGAGGCTGTTGAGCGCCGGAATGGTTTGATAGACTTCCTGATCAATCTTCTCTTGCCGCGAGCGCGCGACGAGCTCCGGGCCAAACGGAATCACTGTCAGATTCATGCTTTCGCTCCGATTTCATACAGCGCTGCACCGTCCGCTTTCGACGGACGGATCTCGAGACTCGACAGTTCAGGAGCAGACTCGATGATCATGTCGACCATCCGATCCATCAGCCGCGCGAACGCCTCATCGATATGTGATGTCGGCATGCCCGTCGCACGATGCTCGCGAACTCGGCACATACGCGCCTCCGGATCGAGCATCGCGAGCGCTTTGATATCGCGGTTCGCGACCGCACGATAGTTCTGCGCGTAGAGCAATCCAGCACGCTCAATCAGTGTCTGCTCGACCGCAGCACGTGTAGCGACTGCCACATCACCGGATGACAGGATTCGTTCGATTGCGCGATCGCTGTTGATCACCACTGCGGCGAGTCCAGCAGCGACGAGCTCATCCGGCTGCGGATGGAAGTAACTGAAGGCCGAAACTGCGTTGTGAATTTCGGTCGTGGCACCGAAGAGGGCGAGACGTCGCCCAGTCACCGGATCGGCTACGTGGACACTGGACGACTCGCCGTCGATACCCGAGAAGAAATCGGCCTCTTTGACGGTCCTGTAAATCTCTGCGATCTGCTCGACAGACAGCTCGCGCATACCCGTTGCATGCGCAAGACGCCATTGCATCGAGATCGTGTCGGCCGCGCCCTCCCGCAACGCATTTCTCAGCGCCGGAAACTGGGGGGATGCTTCGTCGACGCCGAGCAACGGCGTCGCCGCGTCGGCCAGCCGGGTCGCCCTCGCGAGGAGCGTCGACGCGGCACCTGCGATTTCCTCCTCGCTGGCGTTCCCACCCGGCGCCGTTGCAACCGCGCTCATCAGCGCCGATACAACCTTCATCACCGAACACACCTTTCGCCCCCTCCAGCCGATGTCGGCCGTCGACGTCGCAGCGTTAGGCGGAATCATTCGCTCCGACGCAACCGACGAGAAAGACTCTTTTCCGCTATCTAGCGACGACGCGGCTTCAACATTGCCCGATTCCTCGGCCGGCATTTGCACTCCCGATCTCATGCTTACGATCCAAATTGATCGGTGTCATTTTAGCAAATAATGTAGAATCCATATCGTTATCGCGCATCTGTGCCACTATGGAAGCGAAAAAGAAATCTGTTTTTGTATCTGATCGCATCATTGCGACGGTCGACTTCATCAAGTGGACAAGCACGTTCGGTGAAGACGCGATCAAGCAGATGGAGACGCCCCTGACCGGAGTGCGGTTGACGGCCGCGCTCGTCCATCTCTTCGGCATGGTGCGCGGCGAGCACTATCCGATGCTGGCGATGCATCAGGTCGAGGCACCATGGCTCGCTCACCTGCCCATTCAGATGGCACTTGCAGGCTACGGCGATGGGGTGATCCTCATAACGGAGGCGCACACCGTCTTCGATCAATCCTTCCCGTCGATCGGCATCGATATCTTCGTGCCACATGAGTACCGGAACGAGTTCATGACGGCTCGCATGATGGGTCTATGTCACGCAAGTGACACCGGCCTATCTCCAATCAACAAGGCGTTTCCTGTCTACACACGAGAGCGGTACGAGCTCGAGCGCCGCTCGCTCTCGCGCGACGCGGAGGAAACAAGCCTGTTTTCGGGGATTTAGCGTGCAGTCGCGTGAAGTCAGAGGCACGCTACAACGCTGGGTTGCCGGCACCGTGATCGCGACAGTTTCGATCTGCGCATCGCTGCCTGCATCCGCGCAATCTATCGAATCCCTGCTGCCGGTTTGCGCCCCTCTCGTCCATCCACTCACGATGAGCAAGATCGTCAAGGTGGAATCGAAGTGGCGCCAGTTCGCTCTTGCTGACGCAGGGCCGAAAGGCCTGCCGTGGAAGGGCGTGCGCGAAAAGATGGTGCGGTCGTACTTCCCCACGACGGCCGATGATGCCGAACAGATCGCGACTCGCCTGATTGCCTCGAATCACATCGTCGCAATCGGGCTGTCGCAAGTAAGCAGCGAGAACCTGAAGCGATTTGGGCTGACCGTCCGACAGGTGCTCGACCCTTGCACCAATCTGCGAACCGGCTCGACGATCCTCACCGAGTTCTATTTGAGAGCGCGCAAGACTATTGCCGATCCCAATCGCGCGATCCTCGCCGCAATCTCGGCGTACAACACCGGGAACTTCACGTCGGGTTTCTCGAACGGCTACGTCAAAAGCGTGGTGGACGCCAAGGGTGTGAATGAACCGACCGTGCCCGCGATGTACGACGCGGAACTCCCGGGCAATGCATACGCAGACGGCAACGCAGCTGCGCCCGCATATGCGCCCCGCCCTCGGCCTCAGCTGCTCAGCCAGAAGCTCGCCGTGCTTCACGTCACGGATGAGGAACCTTGAACCATGATCGGATTCATCCCGCTCGCCGCAATTTTCGTGTTCTTTCAGCTGATCGTGAGCCTGACGTCGGTCGACGACGGAAAGATCGCTGTCGCCCAGACCGACACGACTACGATCGGTCAAAGCATGCTTGTGCTCCACGGTTTTGCCGCACTGTACGCGAGCAAGAATCCGGGCTACACGGGTTATGCGAACGACGCGACGCTGGGCTCGCCGAGCTGGTACAACCGTCCGTCATACGTCGGTAGCTACCTAACCGGCGGGAAGGCGTATGTCTACTACACCGGGGCCGTGCAGGGCCTGCCAGCCTATCTCGTGACGACATCCGGTGACATCTACGGCGCCGGCACGAACCAAAACGGCGTGCTCATGAGCCCATCGGCAACGCCGGCTGCGACCGCATCCTTGACGATTCCCTCTCAAGTGCCAAACGGCAGCGTCGTGGTAATGCCATGAATGTAGGCGGATGGCCTATTTCTGGTCGAACTGCGGGCCAATACCGAATGCGAGGACTGAATGAAGGTTTCTGAACTGTGCGGCCCGAAGCTTGATTATTGGGTTGCGTGCGCCGAAGGCCTGAACCACGG